>DOWQ01000628.1:0-215 GCA_003519485.1 Streptomyces sp.
TATCTGATCACCGGCGTGAAGGATGTCCGGCAGTCGAAGGTCGGCGACACCGTCACCCTGGTCAACAAGGGCGCCGAGACGGCACTGGGCGGTTACAAGGAGCCCAAGCCGATGGTGTTCTCCGGCCTCTATCCGCTGGACGGGTCGGACTACCCGGAGCTGCGCGAGGCGCTGGACAAGCTCCAGCTCAATGACGCCGCGCTGGTCTACGAGCC
>DOWQ01000628.1:224-433 GCA_003519485.1 Streptomyces sp.
GGGAGCGGCTCGAGCGCGAGTTCGGCCTCGACCTGATCGCCACCGCCCCCAATGTGATCTACCGGGTGAACATGGAGGACGGTGCCGAGCACATCGTCACCAACCCCAGCGAGTTCCCCACCGGCAAGATCGACGAGGTCCACGAGCCGGTCGTCCGGGCCACGCTCCTGGCGCCCAGCGAGTTCGTCGGCGCGATCATGGAGCTGTGC
>DOWQ01000628.1:563-712 GCA_003519485.1 Streptomyces sp.
AAGGTCGACATCCTGCTGCACGGCGACAAGGTCGACGCCTTCTCCGCGATCACCCACAAGGAGAAGGCGTACGCGTACGGCGTGCGGCTGGTCGCCAAGCTGCGCGAGCTCATCCCGCGGCAGAGCTTCGAGGTGCCGATCCAGGCCGC
>DOWQ01000628.1:737-4190 GCA_003519485.1 Streptomyces sp.
GAGAAGCAGAAGGAGGGCAAGAAGCGGATGAAGATGGTCGGCAGCGTGGAGGTCCCCCAGGAAGCCTTCATCGCGGTGCTCTCCAGCGACTTCGCCGCCGGCGAGAGCAAGGGCAAGAAGTAGCCGGCAGTCCCCGGTGCGGGCGCCCGTCCCTCCGGGGGCGGGCGCTTTTGTGCCTGCCCACAGCCCGGCGGGGTATTTCCGCGGCTTCCGCAAACCGAGTGCCTCAGGCCCTTACATCCAGGCCGAACGCCCTCTACTCTGACACCTGCCTGAAGTTACTCACCAGTTAAACAAGTTCCAGTGACAGCACTGCCGCGGGCTCCGGAGGATGTCGTGAGCGACACGCAGACGTTGATCGAGAACCGGCCGCCCTCCGTGGCGACTCTCTTCCTCGAGCGGGTGAATTCGACCCCGGACCGGGAGGCGTACCGCTATCCGGTGCCGGCCGCTTCGGGGGAGGGCCCCGACGAGTGGAGGTCCTACACCTGGGCCCAGGCCGCCGAGCGCGTCCACGCGCTGGCCGCCGGGCTCGTCGAGCTGGGGGTGGGGCAGGAGCAGCGGGTGGCCGTGGCGTCCAGCACCCGCGTCGAGTGGATCCTCGCCGACCTCGGCATCCTCTGCGCGGGCGCGGCGACCACCACCGTCTACCCCAGCACCAACAGCGAGGAGACGGCGTACATCCTGGCCGACTCCGAGAGCCGGGTGCTGATCGCCGAGGACGCTGAACAGCTCCGCAAGGCCCGCGAGTGCCGCGCCGAGCTGCCGAACCTGGCGCACGTCGTGGTGATCGACGAGGCCGGGGCCGTGGCCGCCGACGGCGACCCCGAGGGCTGGGTGCTCTCCCTGGCGGAGCTGGAGCGGCGCGGAACCGCCCGTCTGGACAAGGAGCCGGAGCTGATCCGGGAGCGGGTCGCCGCGATCACCGCCGACCAGCTCGCCACCCTCATCTACACCTCCGGCACCACCGGCCGGCCCAAGGGCGTACGGCTGCCGCACGACTGCTGGTCGTACATGGCCCGGGCCATCGAGGCCAACGGCCTGGTCACCGAGGACGACGTCCAGTACCTCTGGCTGCCGCTCGCGCACGTCTTCGGCAAGGTGCTCACCGCCGGCCAGATCGGCGTCGGGCACGTCACCGCCGTCGACGGCCGGATCGACAAGATCATCGAGAACCTTCCGGTGGTCCGGCCGACTTACATGGCGGCCGTCCCGCGGATCTTCGAGAAGGTCTACAACGGAGTCGCGTCCAAGGCCCGAGTCGCCGGCGGCGCCAAGTACAAGATCTTCCAGTGGGCGGCCGGCGTCGCCCGCGAGTACGCGCAGGCGTCGCAGGACAACTACCGCCGCACCGGCAAGGCCGACGTCTCCTTCGGCCTCACGGCCAAGCACGCCGTCGCCGACAAGCTCGTCTTCACCAAGCTGCGCGACGCCTTCGGCGGCCGGCTGCGGGCGGCCGTGTCCGGCTCGGCCGCGCTAGCCCCCGACATCGGCTTCTTCTTCGCCGGCGCCGGCATCCACATCCTGGAGGGCTACGGCCTCACCGAGTCGAGCGCCGCCAGCTTCGTCAACCCGGGCGAGGCCTACCGCACCGGCACCGTCGGCAAGCCCATGCCCGGCACCGAGGTGCGGATCGCCGACGACGGCGAGATCCTGCTCCGCGGGCCCGGGATCATGGAGGGCTACCACGGGCTCCCGGAGAAGACCGCCGAGGTCCTGGAGGCCGACGGCTGGCTGCACACCGGTGACATCGGTGAACTGTCCTCGGACGGCTACCTGCGGATCACCGACCGCAAGAAGGACCTGATCAAGACCTCCAGCGGCAAGTACATCGCGCCGGCCGAGGTCGAGGGCCAGTTCAAGGCGGTCTGCCCGTTCGTCTCGAACATCCTGGTGCACGGCGCAGACCGGAACTTCTGCACCGCGCTGATCGCGCTCGACGAGCCGACGGTCATGGGCTGGGCCGCGGAGCGGGGGATGGCCGGCAAGTCGTACGCCGAGATCGTCGCCTCCCCGGAGATGACCGAGCTCATCGACGGCTATGTGAAGCGGCTCAACGAGGGGCTGCAGCGCTGGCAGACGATCAAGAAGTTCCGGATCCTGCCGCGCGACCTGGACGTCGAGCACGGCGAGCTGACCCCGAGCCTCAAGCTCAAGCGGCCGGTCGTGGAGCGGGAGTACGGACACCTGATCGAAGAGATGTACGCGGGCTCGCGCGAGGCGTAACGGGCTTAGCCTCCTCGCGGCCACCGGAGGGCCGGTGCGGCAGCAGCCGCGCCGGCCCTCGCCGTGCTGCCTCTGCGGCGCGGGACCTGCGGGGGCCCGGAGCGGGGCGGACCGGGGCAGCGGACGGGTGCGCCGTATCCGGGGGCAGCCGCGGGCCGGTGTGCCGCCGGATGACGGACAATGGCCCGTATGCCCTCTGTACTGCCCGATGGGGAACCCGTGCCCGACGACGGGGCCCTGCCCGCCCACGCCCTCGACGGGGCCGCCGGCCGCCCCCTCGGGTTCTATCTGCATGTGCCGTACTGCGCCACGCGCTGCGGCTACTGCGACTTCAACACCTACACCGCCAGTGAGCTGCGCGGCACCGGCGGCGCGCTCGCCTCGCGCGACAACTACGCGGGGCACCTGGTCGAAGAGGTGCGGCTCGCCCGGAAGGTGCTCGGGGACGACCCGCGGCAGGTGGAGACGGTCTTCATCGGCGGCGGCACGCCCACCCTGCTGCCGGCGGGCGACCTGGCCCGGATGCTCGACGCCGTCCGGGACGAGTTCGGGCTGGCCGACGGGGCGGAGATCACCACCGAGGCCAACCCCGAGTCGGTGGACCCGCGCTATCTTGCCGAGCTCCGGGAGGGCGGCTTCAACCGGGTCTCCTTCGGGATGCAGAGTGCCCGGCAGCACGTGCTCCAAGTGCTGGACCGCAAGCACACCCCGGGGCGTCCCGAGGCGTGCGTGGCCGAGGCCCGCGCGGCCGGCTTCGAGCAGGTCAACCTCGACCTGATCTACGGTACCCCGGGGGAGAGCGACGACGACTGGCGGGCGTCCCTGGACGCGGCCGTCGGCGCCGGCCCGGACCATGTGTCGGCGTACGCGCTGATCGTCGAGGAGGGCACCGGGCTCGCCCGGCGGATCCGGCGCGGCGAGGTGCCGATGACCGACGACGACGTGCACGCCGACCGCTATCTGATCGCCGAGGAGCGGCTGACCGCGGCCGGCTTCGGCTGGTACGAGGTGTCGAACTGGGCGAACAGCGAGGCCGGCCGGTGCCACCACAACGAGCTCTACTGGCGCGGCGCGGACTGGTGGGGCGCGGGCCCCGGCGCGCACAGCCACGTCGGCGGAGTCCGCTGGTGGAACGTGAAGCACCCCGGCGCGTACGCGCAGGCGCTCAGCGAGGGCCGCGCGCCCGGGGCCGGGCGCGAGGTGCTGGCGGCGGAGGACCGGCGCGTC
>DOWQ01000627.1 GCA_003519485.1 Streptomyces sp.
GCGATCGCCGAGGTGACCATCGCCATCTGCAGCGGCGTCGCCGTGACGTCGAACTGCCCGATGCCGGACAGCGCCGTCTGCGCCTCGTCCATGCCGTCGGGGTAGACGCTCTCCGCCGCCCGCGCCGGGATGTCCAGCTTCCCGGTGTTGAAGCCGAAGGCGTCGGCCATCGCCCCGACCTTGTCCTGGCCGAGGTCGACGGCCATCTTCGCGAAGACGTTGTTGCACGAGTACTGCAGCGCGGTCCGGATATCGGCGTCCTCGCACGGCGCGGACGCGTTCTCGTTCCGCAGCACCGTGCTGCTGCCCGGCAGGTGGTACGGGTCCGGGCTCTCGGTCGGCTCGTCGATCGATCCGTACAGCCCGTTCTCCAGCGCGGCCGCCGCCACCACCAGCTTGAACGCCGAGCCCGGGGGATAGGTCTGGCGCAGCGCCCGGTTCAGCATCGGCTTGTCCTCGTCGGTGGTGAGCCCGTCCCACGCGTCGGCCGCCTCCGTGCCGCCGCTGATCGCCGACGGGTCGTACGAGGGGGTGCTGACCATGCCGAGGACCTTTCCGGTGTCGGGGTCGAGCGCGACGGCCGCGCCCGTCTTGTCCCCGAGGGCCCGGAAGCCGGCCTTCTGCACGTCGGGGTCGATGGTGGTGAGGACGTCACCGGGCTCACCCGCGTCTCCGGTCAGCAGGCCGAGCGGCCCGGAGAGCCGTGGGTCGGTGCCGTTGAGGACGTCCTGGTGGATGCCCTCCAGCTGGGTCGCGCCGTACACGTGCGAGTTGTAGCCGGTGACCGGGGCGTACAGCTCGCCGTCGGTGTAGGTGCGCCGGTGGGTGAGGTCCCCGCTGCCCGTCCGCACCGAGCCGGTGACCGGGGTGCCGGCCACGACGATGTCCCCGAGCGGCTGTGCGTACTGCTCGATCACATCCCGCCGGTTGTGCTCGTCCTCCGCGAGCGCCTCCGGCCTGAAATGCCTGCACCCAGGTGATCCGGGCGAGCACGGCGAGCGTGAGCAGCAGGCAGAAGACGGCGGTGCGTCTGATCGTCTTGTTCATCACTCAGAAGGACGAACCGGACGGAAGCGCACGTTCCAGGATGGCCGGATTCTCATATTTTCTTCATGTTCCGACCCGCCGACGGACCCACCGAACGGCCACCCTGTGCGACCGTCCTGTGCGACCGCTTCGAGTGCCGCGCGGGTGCCGGCGCCGCCGAGAGAGGGCGGTCGCACAGTCGTACGAGTCCGGCGCGACGGGCGCGACGGATGCACGGATGCGACGGCGCGCCGCTACGCCCCTGCCCCGCTCCACGCGGGCCGCTGCGGATCGTCCGCCCGTACGACCACATCGGCGGCCTCCTCCGGCCGGACCTCGTCCTCGTAACGCGCGAAAGCTGGCAGCGTCCAGCGTTCCGCCGCGTCCGTACGCCGCGCCAGCGCCCCCGGCGACAGCCGCACATGAACGGCCAGGTCGAAGGGGAACCAGCGCCCGAGCAGCAGCGGCCCGTGCAGCAGCAGCACTTCCCCGGGCGGCAGTTCCGCATACGGGCTCCTGGTGGCCCGGTCGGCCTCGGCGTCCCACAGGTCGGGCAGCACCCGGCCGTTCCCGCCGGGCTCCAGCGGGCCGAAGACCTCACGCCGGAGAGCGCCCGTGTCGAGCCAGGTGTCGTAGTACGCGTCGGGGTCCTCGCGCCCGAACTCGTAGCGCAGCGAGGCGGGCCGCAGAAAACCCGCCGCCGGGACAGCCAGCACCGCACGCCCCCGCCGGCGCAGCGCCTCCGCCAGCCGTTCGGCCGGCTCCTCCGGGTGCGCGGCCGGCGCACCGTCGATCCCGACCCGCAGCCAGGGACCGCCGTCCCGGCCGGCCGTCAGCCCGTCGACCCGCTCCGCCAGGCCGTCACCCAGCCGCTCCCACGAGACCGCTTCCATCCGCACGCGGTCCATCATCCCCGAGCGCCGAACGGGAACGGCGAGCGGCGGGGAGGCGGCGCACGAGGTGACGGCGGAATTGGCTATGGTCGGCCGGGTGTCTCTCCTCTTCCGCCGGTCCACCGACCGCCCGGACCGGCCCCACCGGTCCCCGCGGCCGGTCGGCCGGCTGCGGCTGCGGCACCCGGCTCAAGTCGTCGGCATCGGCTTCGCGCTGGCCATCCTCGTCGGCACCCTGGCGCTGATGCTGCCCGCCACCACCACCGGCCCCGAGGGCGCCGGCCTGCTGCAAGCGGCGTTCACGGCCACCTCGGCGGTCTGCGTGACCGGGTTGGTGGTGGTGGACACGCCCACCTATTGGAACGGGCTGGGACAGGGGATCATCCTGACTCTGATCCAGGTCGGCGGCCTGGGCATCATGACCCTGGCCTCTCTGCTGGGAATCCTGGTGTCCCGCCGGATGGGGCTGCGCACCCGGATGACCGCCGCGGTCGAGACCAAGAGCCTCGGCCTGGGGGACCTCCGCTCCGTGATCAAGAACGTGGTCCGGATGAGCCTGCTGATCGAGGCGGTGGTCGCCCTCCTGCTCATCCCCCGCTTTCTGCTGGCCTACGACGCCTCCTGGCCGAAGGCGGTGTGGCTCGGCGTCTTCCACGCCGTGTCGGCGTTCAACAACGCCGGTTTCGCGCTGTACTCCGACAGCCTGATCGGCTTCGCCTCGGACCCCTGGATCTGCCTGCCGATAGCGGCCGCCGTCATCATGGGCGGCCTCGGCTTCCCGGTCCTCTTCGAGCTGCGCCGCCGCTTCCGCACGCCGCGGCGCTGGTCGATGCACACCCGGATCGTGCTGTGGGCCAGCGCCGTGTTCCTCGTCGGCGGGTCCTTGTTCATCACCGCGGTGGAGTGGGCCAACCCGGCCACCCTGGGCCCGATGGACACCCGCGGCAAGCTGCTGGCCGGATTCTTCAACGCCGTCATGCCGCGTACCGCCGGGTTCAACAGCATCGACACCGCGGCCATGACACCGAGCGGCTGGCTCGGCACCGACATCCTGATGTTCATCGGCGGCGCCAGCGCGGGTACCGCCGGCGGTATCAAGATCACCACCTTCGCCGTGCTCTTCTTCGTCCTGTACGCCGAGATCCGCGGGGAGAGCGCGGTCAACATCTTCGGCCGCCGGCTCCCCACCGGTGTCCAGCGCCAGGCACTGACCGTCGTGCTGCTGTCGGTCGCCGCGGTCACCGTCTCCACCCTGGCCTTCATGCTCTCGACCGATTTCTCCCTCGACCGGTCACTGTTCGAGGTGATCTCGGCCTTCTCCACCACGGGCCTGTCCACGGGAATCACCGCCGACCTTCCCGAGCCGAATCAGGTTCTGCTGATCTTCCTGATGTTCATCGGCCGCATCGGCCCCATCACCGCGGCCTCGGCGCTGGCCCTGCGCCGGCGCGACCGTCTGTACGAACTGCCCGAGGAGCGACCCGTCATTGGCTAAGAACCGCAGCAACCGCAGCCGCCGCATCGCGCAGAACAACTCGGTCGTCGTGATAGGGCTGGGACGCTTCGGCCGCTCCCTGGCTCTCGAACTGGTGGATGAGGAGACGGAGGTTCTCGGGGTCGACTCAAATCCCGAGATCGTCCAGACGCTGGCCGGCTCCCTGACGCATGTGGTGCGCGCGGACTCCACCAAGGAGGACGCCCTCCGGCAGTTGGCCGTCCACGAGTTCGACCGCGCGGTCGTCGGCATCGGCAGCAACATCGAGGCCAGCATCCTGACCACATCCCTGCTGCTGTCGTTCGGCATCCGCGACGTATGGGCCAAGGCGATCAGCGAGCCGCACGGCCGGATCCTCAGCCAGCTGGGCGTGCCGCACGTCATCTATCCGGAACACGACATGGGCCGCCGCGTGGCTCACCTGGTCCGGGGCCGCATGCTCGACTACATCGAGTTCGAGGACGACTTCGCCATGGTGAAGACCCGTCCGGCCGCCGACATCGTCGGGCTGCGGCTGGCCGACAGCGGCGTCCGCACCCAGTACGGCGTGACGGTGGTGGCCATCAAGAGGCCGGGCGAGGACTTCACCTACGCCACGAGCGAGACGGTGGTGCACGCCGACGACACGATCATCGTCGCCGGCCGGACCCGGCAGACCGAACGCTTCAGCGAACTGCGCTGACCTCTTCGCCACCCCTTGGTGTGCGCGCCCTCCGTCTTCGCCCCCGCCCCCCGCTCCCGGGGGCCGGAACCGGTGCACTCGGCGGTTTCCGGCCCCGGGCCCGCGCTGACCGGCCCATTCACCCGGTGCCGCCGTGACAGGGGCCGGGGCGCTGCCTAGGATCGCGGCACGGCATCGCACGTCGGTCACCGCCCGGGTGAGGCGCGGAGGTGCCGGTGAGATGTGCCCGCTGGAGGCATTCCACTGTGTCAGTCGAGTTGAACCACACCATTGTCCTGTCTCGGGACCGGGAGCAGTCCGCCGAGTTCCTGGCGACCATTCCGGGTCTCGAGGTCGGGGATCCGTGGGGTCCGTTCCTGCCCGTGGTGACAGGCAACGGCGTCACCTTGGACTTCGCGACCGTCGACCCGGAGACCATCAGTTCGCAGCACTACGCGTTCCTCGTGCCCGAGGACGAGTTCGACGCGATGTTCGAGCGGATTCAGCAGACCGGGATCACCTACTACGCCGACCCGAGCCGCGCCAAGCCGGGACAGATCAACCGCAATGACGGCGGGTACGGGGTGTACTTCCCCGATCCGTCCGGTCACTTCATGGAGATCATCACGCGTCCCTACGGCAGCGGCGGAAAAGAGCCGCTGCCCACCGAGGACACCCCTTCCGGCGGATGAGCCAGGACGAGGACCGGGCGCGCCACGCCGAGGAGCTCCTCGGCGTGGCGCGCCGGGGCATCCCGGACGTCTTCGCCGGTGACACGGCCGGCTCGACAGCCTGACCGTGGTCGACGGGAAGGCTGCCGCCCTCCACGCGCAGGCCGACATCGTCTTCCGTGGCCGGAGCCTCCGCTACCGCCGGCAGATCTGGCACCGGCCGACCACCCGACCCGCGTCATGGCCGCCCTGTACGTCTCCTTCCTCGAGGAGAGGCTGCTCACCCGCCCCGTGCCACCGGACGCGGCGCCGGACGAGCCGGTCCAGCTTTAGCCGGCCGCCTGCTCGCAGGGTGCTGCGGTGACGGATGTGACCGGTAACGGCTTCACGGTGCGCTGCCCGGGTCGGTGCGGGGGGCCGTGCCGAGGTGGTCGCGGGCCGGGGCCTCCAGGACGAACAGGGTCAACCCGGCGCCGTCCGCCTGCTCTTCGACTCCCATCGCGCCGCCATCCGTAGAGCCGGCCTCCGTCACCCGTCGGAAGCCGCACTTCTCCAGTACCCGTATGGAGCCCGCATTGCCGACGGCCACCTCCGCGTAGAGAGGCCGTACGGTCACTTCCCCGAGGAAGAGGGCGAGAGCGCGGGTGGCTATGCCCCGGCCCCAGTACGGACGGCCGTACCAGTAGCCGACCATGAGCCGGTCCGGGGCGTCCGCCCAGCAGACGAGGCCGCCGGTGACTTCACCGTCCGCGACGGCGGTCCGGGCCGTGACCGCCGGATCGCCGAGGATCCGCTCCGTCCAGTGCGTCATGAAGGGCTCTCGCGCCCTGGCAGGGAAGGCGGCCATCCTGGTCGCCACCGGATCCAACTGCTGCTGGAAGAACACCTCCAGGTCGCCGTCCTCGACAGCTCTGATGCATACCGCACGCCGCTGTTCCCGCTGCCCCCGCAGCTCCTCCGACCCGTCCATCTTCCGCTCCCCGTCGCCGACTTCCCACGCGCCCACAGCTTCGCACCCGCCACTGACAACCACCGGCCCGCCGCTGTACGGCCCGCGGCACCGGTGCGCCGGCCAGAGCCGAACGGCGGGTGCGGATACCCGAAAATCTCCGCGAATTCCGCCCCGCTCCGCTAACTTGACCGCATGGCCACGGGGGGAGCGGGGCGCCGCAGGGCACCGAAGTCATGCGTACGGGTGCTCATAGCCGCGTCCAACAGCATATTCCTGGTGTATCTGCACCACCGCATCAACGACGGGCACCAGTCGGCCGCGCTGTACCTGACCTTCTGTTGCGCCGTGTCGTTCCAATTCCTCGTGCTGCTCCTGCATCTCCCACGCCCCCTTCCGTCCGATGCCCCCGGGCCCTCCCGCTCCGCCCAATGGGCCGGGCGGCTCCTCGTCGTTCTGAGTGTTCTCGCCATCGCCGGCGAGGCCGGGTACACCGCATACCGGGTCGTGACCGCGGAGGAGAGGTCGAGTTTCGACGGCTGGGCCGCCATCTCCGTCACCGCGATCTGGTTCCTGTTCGAGGTCCGCAAACTCGGCTTCCACCTGTCGGGGGTCCGACAGCCATGGGATCACCTGCGCGGCTGGAACATACCCAAGACGCTCCCGTTCCTGGCGTTGACGGCCTTCATGGCCGGTTACGGCTACTGGGTCGACAAGGCCGTCGCCCTGATCGTCCACTGGGTCCCGGACCACGCCTATGCGATCACCGACCAATGGTCGAGCACCGCCTGGCTCGCGGTACCGGCGTTCCTGGTGGCCTGGTTGATCTGGGCGAGGCTCGTCGTACTGGCCACCGGGCCGGTGCTCCGGGCCGTGGAAACCCTGCTCGGCCCCGGGAACAGCATCTCCGAGGCCATCGTCGGCCTGCGGGAAAGGCTCTCCCCGCCGCCCGCCCGGCCCGATCCGCCGATGGCCGGCGACATGTTCGCCGAGATGAACTACGAGCGCGATCTGATCTCCTGGTATCTGCACAGCGAGGGCTTCACCGGTGGCCACCGGTGGGTCACGCAGCCGGATCTGCGATTCCTCCGGCCCCTGGTCGAAAACACCCCCGAGGACTTTCTGGATCTGCGCATCACCTACCGCGCCGTCGCCGGGCACGACGAGCTGGACATCGTGGCGCTCAATAGGAACGGTGTGGAAATGCAGCTCGAGCTGGACGAGTCCGGCGTGCGCGAGGAACTCGGCAGGCTGCGCGAGGAGGAGCACGCCCGGCATGCCTACGCCTGGCGCTGGACGCACATCAGGGCGAACAGGGAAATCTATTTCATCGCCTTCCCCCTGCGGCCGGGCAATCCCCAGTGGAACCAACGACCTTCCCGCCGCCAACTCGCGGACGAGGAGGAACGCTTTCCGTGCACGCGTCCACGGAGACGCCCCTTCCAGGAAATACGCCAATTCATCTCGATGTGGGTATGAGGTCACCAGCCGGCGTACGGCGGTGACCGCTCGATGCCGGGCCGCCCCGACCGGTCGACGAGGCGGGGCGGGCGCGCTGCACCGTTCGCACTCCCTTGCCGGTGGCCGTCCGGAGTCCCAAGCTGTGCCGCATGGAGCTGGAACTGCGGCACTTGAAGATGATCCGGGCCATCGCGGAGGCCGGCAGCCTCACCGGGGCGGCGACGGTGCTCGGGCTGGCACAGCCGGTGCTCAGCGCGCAGTTGAAGCGGATCGAGCGCGCGCTGGGTGGCCAGTTGTTCGAACGGAGCCGGCACGGGGTGCGGCCGACCGCGCTCGGCGAGCTGGTCCTCGGCCGGGCACAGATGGTGCTGCCGGCACTGCGCGAATTACAGGAGGAGGCGGTGCGGTTCGCACACGCGTGTGATGACATGCCGCGCTTCCGGCTCGGCGGTACCCACGGACCGTTGCTCGGCGCGCTGGTGCACCGGCTCGCGACAGCCAGTCCGGCGACGCCCGTGTCGACGCACACCTCCTGGTCCGTACGGGAGATCGCCACCGGCGTGACCGAGGGACGCGTCGACTTCGCGCTGATCGGCACCTGCGGGGAGAGCCCGCCGCCCTCGGCGGACCGGCTGGTGTGGCGGGAGGTCGCCGTCGACCCGGTGTTCGCCATGCTCGCCCACGGCCATCCGCTGGCCGGCCGTGAACAGGTCGAACTGCGGGATCTCGCGGGCGAGTCCTGGGCGGACGTGCCCGGCGACGGTTGCTTCGCGGACTGTTTCGCGGCAGCTTGCGCCCGGGCCGGCTTCACGCCCGCATCCGTGTACGAGACGGACATCGCGGCCCTGGTGCAGGTGGGGCGGGCGGTGGGGCTGTGCCGGGCGACGTTCCCGCCGACGCCGGGCCTGGTGACCCGGCCGCTGGCCGGAGCACCGCTGAGCTGGCGGCATCTGCTCGGCTGGCACGCCGACGCCCCGGCGGCGGGCGCCGCGCCGGTGGTGCTCGGGCACG
>DOWQ01000401.1:0-1627 GCA_003519485.1 Streptomyces sp.
AAAGACCGGAAATGCGCCGCTAGCTTCACGAGCGATGAGACGGGGTGACGCGGCCGGGGATGACGTCGGCGCCGCCGCTCCGGTCGGCAGCCGGATCGTGCTGCATTGGAGTGGCACGGGGAGGCGGGTGGTGCACATGGCGGAGAAGAACGAGTCGTCGGGGACTTTGCGGTACTTCGGGAGTCAACTGCGGCTGTGGCGGCAGAAGGCGGGGATGAGCCGCGAGCGGCTGGCCGAGGAGGTGGGGTACTCGGTCGACATGATCCGGTCGGTGGAGCAGGGCCGGAGGATTCCGCAGCCGGGGATCGTCGAGGCCATGGACGACGTGCTCGGCGCGGGTGGAATGTTGAAGGCCGGTACGGTCTTCCTGAGCCGGGAGAAGTACCCGGCTTACGCGGCCGACTTTGTGCAGTACGAGGCCGAGGCGGTCACCATGTACTGGTACGAGAGCCAGTTCATCCCGGGACTGCTGCAGACAGAAAGTCACGCTCGTGCGCTGTTGCGCGCGCATTGCCCGCCGCTGCACGACGACACCATCGAAGAGCGGGTGACAGCTCGCATGGAGCGGCAAGCTCTACTGACTGACCGCACCAATATGGTCCTGAGCTTCGTGATCGACGAGACCGCTCTGCGTCGTCCAGTCGGCGGCGTAGCCGCGCTCAAGGAACAGCTGCTTCATCTTCAGGCTGCCGCGAAGATGCGGCATGTCTCTGTACAGGTACTGCCGTTGGATCGCGGTGCTCACGCTGGTCTAAATGGGCCGATGGTGCTGATGGAAACGGCTGGCTGCCAGCACTTCGCGTACGTCGAGGGTCAGGTGACGAGCCTGCTCATCTCGGACCCGAACGAGGTCAGTGTGCTGTCCCGAAGGTATGGCATTCTGCGGTCGCAGGCCCTCGATACTGAGGAGTCGGCGCGCTTCATCCAACAGGCGATTGGAGAGCTATGAACACCCAGAAAGACGCACGCCGTCCGTCTGGCCTGGAATGGTTCAAGAGCAGCTACAGCAACACCGAGGGTGGCGCTTGCGTTGAGGTCGCCGTCGAGTGGCGCAAGAGCAGCTACAGCTCTGACAAAGAGGACGCCTGCGTTGAGATCGCCACGTGCCCGCACACCATCCACGTGCGGGACTCCAAGGACACGGCCCGGCCCGGGCTGGCCTTCGGCCGGGAGTCGTGGACGGACTTCGTCGCCTTCGCGGCGGTGGATCGGGCAGCGATAGCAGTCTGAGCGGACGAAAGACAGCGGCACCCCGCCGACCGGCGGGGTGCCGTACGCATGTGGCCGGTCGGCCGGCCTGCTGCCAAGGGCCCAGTGGGCGGCTGCGAGAGCACGGCGTGTGTCCGGGAACACGGTCCAGGTCTCGTCCGCCGCCCGGCCCGGACGAAAATTGGGTGCTGAGGACCTTGAGCTCGGGTTACCGTTCCCGTCTGCCGTGCTATCAGTATCTCCGTGTGAGGACCCGGCGGGCGCCACGCCTCACCTGACGTCTTCCGGATCACTTCTCACCACGTATGGAGAACTCCATGGCCAAGCGCAACAACCTTGTCGGCGTAGGCGGACAGCGGCAAAAGATGTCCAGCGCCGACAAGCAGGGCGCTGCCCCGGCCCGTGCGGCCAGCCGCCA
>DOWQ01000401.1:1688-8314 GCA_003519485.1 Streptomyces sp.
ACTCGGCGCGGTCACGCGGTGCCGAGTCAGTCGCAGGAACGCAGCTCGGCACCCTCCGGTCGGCGGGGTGCCGTTCGCGTGTGGTCGGGTGAGTCGACCGGCGCGTCCTCGATCACGTCCGGCGGCACCGCGCCGCCCAGCGCCTCGGCGATCGCTGCGAACTCGCTGAGCGCGGCCTGAAGGTCCTGGACGATCTCCTGGGCGATGACCTGGGGCAGCAGACTGTCCGCGTCATCCAGGGCCTGGTCCTTCATCCACGTGATGTCGAGGTTGACCTTGTCCCGGGCGACCAGGTCGTCGTACGTGTACGGCCGGAAGCGCTCGGTCTCCTTTCACTCCTCCTGGTGGTACGCCTCCACGAACTCGTCCAGGTCGGCGCAGCGCAGCGGCCGCTGCTTGAGCGTGTAGTGCTTGCCGGTGCGAAAGTTGTAGACCCAGAGCCGGGTGGTGTTCGGCTTGCCGTCGGCGCGAGGGGTCTTCCAAGACCCCAGCGTACGGATGAGCGCTTCGGCTGAGGGCCCGTAAACGGAACCGGACCGCGCGTCCCAGCATGTGAGCTGGGTTACGTTCCCGTGTGTTCTGCCCGTGAGGGGGCAGGGTTCGCAGCTGAGCGGGTACGGACGCCCACCGGTGATCACGTACTGAGATCGTGTCTCACCACATGAAATCCGGGTGTCCGTTTTCGTCCGCTCGCTAAACTGAGCCGACCGAAGGATCCTGATCCGGGGTCTCCGGAAGACATTCTACGAGGAGCGCACGTGGGCCTTGTCGTGCAGAAGTACGGCGGCTCCTCCGTCGCTGATGCCGAAGGCATCAAGCGCGTCGCCAAGCGAATCGTGGAAGCCAAGAAGAACGGCCACCAGGTGGTCGTCGTGGTTTCCGCGATGGGCGATACGACGGATGAGCTGATCGATCTCGCCGGAGAGGTGTCTCCGATGCCCTCCGGGCGAGAGTTCGACATGCTGCTGACCGCCGGAGAGCGCATCTCCATGGCGTTGCTGGCGATGGCGATCAAAAACCTCGGTCACGAGGCGCAGTCGTTCACCGGCAGCCAAGCAGGGGTCATCACCGACTCGGTCCACAACAGGGCGCGGATCATCGATGTCACGCCGGGCCGGATCAAGAGCTCGGTCGACGAGGGCAATATCGCCATCGTCGCCGGCTTCCAGGGCGTGTCCCAGGACAAGAAGGACATCACCACCCTGGGCCGCGGCGGATCCGACACGACCGCTGTCGCCCTCGCCGCCGCGCTGGACGCCGAGGTGTGCGAGATCTACACGGATGTCGACGGTGTCTTCACCGCCGACCCGCGGGTCGTGAAGAAGGCCGGCAAGATCGACCGCATCTCGTTCGAGGACATGCTGGAGCTGGCGAGTTCCGGCTCCAAGGTGCTGCTGCACCGCTGCGTCGAATACGCCCGCCGATACAACATCCCGATCCACGTCCGGTCTTCCTTCTCCGGCTTCCGTGGAACCTGGGTCAGCAACGAGCCGCAAGGGGACCAGCCCATGGAGCAGGCACTCATCTCCGGGGTCGCCCACGACACGTCCGAAGCCAAGATCACGGTCGTCGGGGTGCCGGACAAGCCGGGCGAGGCCGCGAAGATCTTCCGCGCGATCTCGGATGCCGAGGTCAACATCGACATGGTGGTGCAGAACGTCTCCGCCGCGACGACCGGTCTCACCGACATCACCTTCACGCTGCCCAAGTCCGAGGGCAAGCGGGCGGTCACCGCGCTGGAGCGGACCAGGGCCGCGGTCGGCTTCGACTCGCTGCGCTACGACGACCAGGTCGCCAAGGTCTCGCTCGTCGGCGCCGGCATGAAGACGAACCCGGGGGTCACGGCGACCTTCTTCGAGGCGCTCTCGGCCGCCGGGGTCAACATCGAGCTGATCTCGACGTCCGAGATCCGCATCTCGGTGGTCACCCGTGCCGATGACGTCATCGAGGCCGTGACGGCCGTGCACACCGCGTTCGGCCTGGACACCGACAGCGACGAGGCCGTCGTCTACGGGGGGACCGGGCGATGAGCACCGGCCAGAGCCGTAAGCCCACCCTCGCCGTCGTCGGCGCCACCGGCGCCGTCGGGACGGTCATGCTCGGCATCCTGTCCGAGCGCAAGGACGTCTGGGGCGAGATCAGGCTGATCGCCTCGCCGCGTTCGGCGGGCCGCAAGCTCACCGTGCGCGGAGAGCAGGTCGAGGTCGTCGCGCTGAGCGAAGAGGCGTTCGAGGGCGTCGACGTCGCGATGTTCGACGTGCCGGACGAGGTCTCGGCGCAGTGGGCGCCGGTCGCCGTCGCCAAGGGCGCGGTGGCGGTCGACAACTCCGGCGCGTTCCGGATGGACCCGGACGTACCGCTCGTGGTCCCCGAGGTCAACGCGCACGCCGCCCGGGTCCGCCCGCGCGGCATCATCTCGAACCCGAACTGCACCACGCTCTCGATGATCGTCGCGATGGGCGCCTTGCACGCGGAGTTCGGGCTGAGCGAGCTGATCGTCTCCTCGTACCAGGCGGTCTCCGGCTCGGGCAAGGAGGGCATCGACACCCTCCGCGAGCAGGTCTCGAAGGTCGCCGGTACGGAGTTGGGTACCCAGCCCGGGGACATCCGCCGCGCGGTCGGCGACCTCGGGCCGTACCCGGCGCCGATCGCCTTCAACGTGGTGCCGTTCGCCGGCTCCCTCAAGGACGACGGCTGGACGTCCGAGGAGCTGAAGGTCCGCAACGAGTCCCGCAAGATCCTCGGTCTGGCCGGTCTGCGGGTCACCGCGACCTGCGTCCGGGTCCCCGTGATCACCACGCACTCGCTGACCGTGCACGCGCGGTTCGAGAACGAGGTCACGGTCGCGAAGGCGCACGAGATCCTCCGTACGGCGCCCGGTGTGGTGCTCTGCGACAACCCGGCGGAGGGCGAGTTCCCCACGCCCGCCGATGTCGTCGGCACGGACCCGACCTGGGTCGGCCGGGTGCGCCGCTCCATGGACGACCCGAACGCGCTGGAGCTCTTCATGTGCGGCGACAACCTCCGCAAGGGTGCCGCCCTCAACACCGCCCAGATCGCCGAGGTCGTCGCCGCGGAGCTCACGGCCGCGTAGCGGCCGCCGGCGTACGTGCCCCCCCGGCGTACAGCTGTTCGAGCCGTACGGGCGTGCGGCGCCCCGCCGTACGGGCGTCACCGTCGCGCGGCGGTGACGCCTGCGCGGAAGTCACTGCCGGACCCCGAGCGCACCGACTAAGATGTGCTCACTTTGCGACTTCTGTGAAGATCCTGTGATCGGATCGATGGTCCTTGCTACTTGAGCTGGGATGTCGATGTGTCCGACGATTCGCTCTCTGTCCACTGCAACCAGCAGTGGGCGGAGAGCGTCTTTGCAACAGTCCCTCGAAGTCGCTCGACGATATGGGGCATTGGGGATGAACTGTGCACATGAGGGCATTCAATGCATCGGCAAACGTGGTGGGGCGCGCGTACAACCCTGACCGGGGGCAGCGTGTCAAACAAGCGTGGCAGAGGCATTCGGTATCGCAGCAAGTCCTGGGGGCGGCGCAGCAATTCTGCGACCCCCTCGAACGCGTGTTCCCGGCGGGATGCCGGTGATCGCGCCGATGCCCGCTGCCCGGCCCGCCGGCATACCGTCGCAGCGCGAGGGCTCTGACGAAGCGATGGCCATGGGCACCACGGTCGACCATCTGACGGAGACCTACCGCGCGCACTACCGTTCCCTGCTCGGTCTCGCGGCCCTGCTGCTGGACGACACCGCCTCCTGCGAGGACGTCGTGCAGGAGGCGTTCATCCGCGTGCACTCGGCGCGGTCGAGAGTCCGCGACCCGGAAAAAACCCTCGCCTACCTGCGGCAGACGGTCGTCAACCTCTCCCGCTCCGCGCTCCGCCGCCGCATCCTCGGGCTGAAGCTGCTCTCGAAGCCGATGCCCAACATGGCGAGCGCCGAGGAGGGTGCGTACGAGCAGCTGGAGCGCGATCAGCTCATTCAGGCGATGCGCGGACTGCAACGACGGCAGCGCGAGGTCCTGGTGCTGCGGTATTTCGCCGACATGACCGAGGCCCAGGTGGCCGACACGCTGGGCATATCGCTCGGCTCGGTCAAGGCGTACGGATCACGGGGGATCGCGGCGCTTCGCGTCGCCATGGAGGCCCCGGCATGACAGATCAGCAGTTTGGAGCGGAAGGCCCCGAGGGGCCGGACCGTTCCGCCGAGCCACGACGGCCCGGTGACCGGCCGGTTTCGGATGGCTCCGGGCCCGGCGGTGAGTCACCCGAGCGGGAGCGGCAGCACGCCGCCGACCCCGGCCTCGATGCCCGGACCGGCGCCTCCCGGCAGACCCCCGGGGACGCCGGCACCGACGCGTCCGGCGCCACGTCCGGCCAGGACGGTGGCGCGGACAGCGGTACGGGCGCACGTACGGACAGCCGTACGGACGGCCATGCCGGCGGACCGGACCGCGATGCGGACCCTGCTGCAGCCCCCGCTGCGGACGACGATTGGAGCCTCGGCCCCGCGGTGGACGAGCAGGCACTCCGGCGTCTGCTGCAGACCGTCGTGGACGACATCGAGCCCTCCCAGGATTCGCTGGAGCAGCTGCGGCGCGCGGTCCCGGCCCGCCGTACCCGCAAGCGGCAGGCGCTCGTCGGCGCGGCCGCGGCGGTGCTCTTCGCGGGCACCGCGGTGCCCGCCCTCGTCCATGTGGCGAACACCGACAGTGCCGCCGAGGACCGGCCCGCCAACGCGGCCAGCAGCCAGCTGACGCAGGGCACCGGCGAGCGGGACGACACCGGGAGCGGCGCGGGCTCGGACCAGCGTCCGGGCGCGAATGGCGCGAAGGACGGCGAGAAAGACAGCAAGGACGGCAAGAAGGAGGACCGGGAGGAGGAGCTGGAGGACGGCGCGACGGGCGGCGGCGCCGACCCGTCCGAGACCATGGCCGCCAGTTCCCCGAGCTGTCTGCGCACCCAGCTCGGCAGCGGCACGGCATTCAAGGGCGAGCCCGACGCCGAGGGCAAGATCTACGGCACCTTCCAGGTCCTCAACGTCTCGGCGACCGCCTGTGCCGTCTCCGGACCCGGCGCCGTCACCACCGTGTCGCAGGGCAATGCCGAGACCATTCCGGTGATCGATCACACGCCGGGCGACGCGGCCACCGGCCTTCCCGACCCGTCGACGGAAGTGACCAAGCTGATCCTCAAGCCCGGTCAGGCGTACGAAGTGCAGTTCGCCTGGGTACCGGCCGAGGGGACCTCCGGGGGCTGTCCTACGCCGGGCGCCTCCCCGGACCCGAGCAGCTCCGGCAGCACGAGCGGTGACCCGCAGACCCAGAGCGCCCAGGAGACCTCAGATGAACCGCCGCAGCCGACCGGCGGCGTGCTCGTCAGGCATACGCCGGACAGTGGCGAACCGGCCGCGGCGGAGACGACCCTCAGCGACGTCTGCTCGGGCACGATCTACCGCACCGGTGTGCTCGCGGTGTCGTCCTGAACCCGCGGCACCGGCGGGCTTCGGGCGGCTGAGGGCCACGGATCCGGCAGGCGCGGGCGATGCCGGTGTCCTGCACCGGCGCCGGTACGGGCGCTGAGCCGCGAGCGGTGACGGGCCTCGGGGGGATGAGCGGGGCGGCATGCCGTGTCGGCCGTCCCCGCGAACGGTCCCGGCCCGGCCGGTTCCACCGGCCCGCGCGGCAGGGGCAGCGTGGGCTTCGTGTACGCCGTCGCCGCACACCCCGGCGGGGTAGCCGGGGCCGCGGCCCCGTACCGTGAGTGTGTGTACCGATTTCTGCTGACTCCCCGTTGGTGGGGGATCAACGTCTTCGCCGTGCTCGCCATCCCCTTCTGTGTGTTCATGGGCAGCTGGCAGCTCGGTCGTTTCGAGGCGCGCGTCGACTCTCACCAGGAGCAGCGGCAGGACGGGGCTTCGAACGCCCACCGGGCCCCCGCGCCGCTGGCGGAACTCCTGCCGGTCACCAGGGAGAGCTCGGGGCGGCTGGCGACCGTCACCGGCCGGTACGACACCCAGCTGCTCGTGCCGGACCGCAGGCTGGACGACAAGGACGGCTTCTACGTCCTCACCCTGCTGCGCACCGACGACGGACGCGCGCTGCCGGTGGTCCGGGGCTGGCTGCCCGGCGACGCGCGCACGGCCGGCCTGCCGGCGGCGCCGGAGGGCGAGGTCACGGTCACCGGTGCGCTCCAGGCGTCCGAGAACCAGGGCACCACCGGGGTGCGGACCGGCGGGCTGCCCGAGGGGCAGATCGGCATGATCAGCGCGGCCTCCCTCGTCAACACCGTGCCGTACGACGTGCACGACGCGTGGATCACGCTGACCGAGGCCACCGGCGGACTGCGGCCGGTGCCGCCGGCCGCGGCCGAGGGCAGCGGGCTGGACCTCAAGGCGTTCCAGAACCTCGGCTACACCGGCGAGTGGTTCGTCTTCGGGGGCTTCGTGCTCTTCATGTGGTTCCGGCTGTTCCGGCGGGAGGTCGAGACGGAGCGCGACCTCGCCCTCGGCCTGCCCCCCGACCAGGGCCACCCGGCCGCGGGTACCCAGGGACCGGCCCCGAGCGTCCAGGACCCGGCCGCGGAGGCCCGCGGGCGGGCCGAGGACCAGGCCGAGGACC
>DOWQ01000178.1 GCA_003519485.1 Streptomyces sp.
CGGTGCCGGGAGGCCGTCCGGAGCCGGCGTCGGGCCGCCCTCGCCGCCCTCCGCCGGCGCGGCCCCGCGGTCAGGTCGTCGCATGGAGGGGCACCACGTGCCGGGGCAGCCGGTGGGCGACGCCGCGGTACCAGGCGTACGACAGCCCGTAGCCGAAGGCGAGGCAGAGCACGCCACCGACGGCGTCCAGCCAGAAGTGGTTGGCGGTGGCCACGATCACGACCAGGGTGAGGGCCGGGTACAGCACCCCGAGCACCCTGGCCCACACCGGGCGGGACAGCATCGCTATCGTGAGGCCGCACCAGAGCGACCAGCCGATGTGCATGGACGGCATGGCCGCGTACTGGTTGGACATGGTGGCGAGGTCCCCGGAGGCCATCGAACCCCAGGTGTCGTGCACCATGACGGTGTCGATGAACTCCCCACCGGGCATCAGCCGGGGCGGGGCGAGCGGGTAGAAGTAGTAGCCGACGAGGGCGACGCCGGTGGTGGCGAAGAGGACCAGCCGGGTGGCGGCGTAGCGGCCGGGGTGCCAGTGGTAGAGCCACACCAGGATGCCGACGGTGACGATGAAGTGCAGCGTCGCGTAGTAGTAGTTCATTCCGACGATCAGCCAAGTCACCGAGTTCACGGCCTGGTTGATCGCCTGCTCGACGGCGATGCCGAGCATTTCCTCCGCCCGCCAGATCCAGTCGGCGTTGCGCAGGGCGGCGGCCTTCTGCTCGGGCACGGCGTTGCGGATCAGCGAGTACGTCCAGTAACTCACCGCGATCAGCAGGATCTCGAACCAGAGCCGGGGGCGGCGAGGCGAGCGGAGCCGGCTCAGGACGGTGCGCTCCCGGAGGGGGCGTGCCACCGGCAGCCCGGGGGCCGCAGTGTGGGCTGGCGGCCCGCTCAAAGTCCTCACAGTCGCTTCACCCACGCGCCACAGTCTGCCAGATCCGGAGGTCTTGACCGATCATCCTCCGGTCTTTACTTCGTTCTCCGCGCTCCGCCTGGAGGAGGACGGCTGACCCTGAGGTCCGGCCCCGGTGGACCCCCGAACGACCAACTCGGGAAGGAAGATGAACTCGCTGTGCGGGGCGGGGGTACCACCGATCTCCTCCAGCAGCGCGCGCACCGCGGCCTGCCCCATCGCCTGCACCGGCTGCCGGATCGTGGTCAGCGGCGGATCGGTGAAAGCGATCAGCGGGGAGTCGTCGAAGCCGACGACCGATACGTCGCGCGGCACCGCGAGGCCCTGCTGCCGGGCGGCGCGGACCGCGCCGAGCGCCATCATGTCGCTCGCGCAGACCATGGCGGTGCAGCCGCGTTCGATCAGTGCCGCGGCGGCCGCCTGCCCGCCCTCCAGGGTGTAGAGGGAGTGCTGGATCAGCTTCTCCGACTCCTCGGCCGGCAGGCGCAGCTGCTCCCGCATCCCGTGCTGGAAGCCCTCGATCTTCCGCAGTACGGGGACGAACCGCTTGGGACCGACGGCCAGTCCGATCCGGGTGTGGCCGAGGGCGACGAGGTGCGTCACCGCCAGCCGCATCGCGGCGCGGTCGTCGGGGGAGACGAACGGCGCCCGGATCTTCGGCGAGAAGCCGTTGATGAGGACGAACGGCACACCCTGGCCGCGCAGCTGGTCGTAGCGCTGGGTGTCGGCCGAGGTGTCGGCGTGCAGCCCGGAGACGAAGATGATCCCGGAGACCCCCCGGTCCACCAGCATCTCGGTCAGCTCGTCCTCGGTGGAGCCGCCGGGCGTCTGGGTGGCGAGCACCGGGGTGTAGCCCTGCCGGGTCAGGTCCTGCCCGATGACCTGGGCGAGGGCGGGAAAAATGGGGTTGTCCAGCTCGGGAGTGATCAGGCCGACCAGCCCGGCGCTGCGCTGCCGGAGCCGTACAGGGCGCTCGTAGCCGAGCACGTCGAGCGCGGCGAGTACGGATTCGCGGGTGGCGGCGGCCACGCCCGGCTTGCCGTTGAGCACGCGGCTGACAGTGGCTTCGCTGACTCCCGCCTGGGTTGCGATGTCGGCAAGCCGTGCGGTCATAGGGGTGGACTGTACCGCTCGCATGTCAGATTGCCCACCACGCACAGGATTCGGCCGGAATGCGGACCGTGCCGCCGTCGCCGCGCGGGGCGGGCGCGGACAGCGGGGCGCTGGTGAGCAGCGGCCGTCCGGGGAGGCGCAGCTCGACGGGGCGGGCGAGGGTGTTGAGGGTGCAGACCAGGGCTTCCGGGCGGGTGTCCTCGCCGCCATTCTCACCGCTGCTCCGGCGCGTCGGCCCGGTGCCTTCCCGGGGATCGTTGCCGTTCGCGGAGCCGGAGCCGGAGCCGGAGCCGGAGTCGGAGCCGGAGCCGGAGCCCGTTCCCGCGCCGTTCGGCTCCGTACGGCCGTCGTCGGGGCGGGCCGTACGGCGGAAGGTGAGCACGCCGTCGGGGGCGTCCAGCCACTCGACGGTGTCGCCGGCGCCGAGAGCCGGGTGCTCGCGGCGCAGCGCGAGGGCATTGCGGTACAGCTCCAGGGTCGAGCCGGGGTCGCCGGTCTGTGCCTCCACGCTCAGCCCGGCCCAGCTGTCCGGCTGCGGCAGCCAGCTGGGGCCGCCGGGCTTCGGGCCGAAGCCGTACGG
>DOWQ01000179.1 GCA_003519485.1 Streptomyces sp.
CGGGGTCCCCGGCCCGCACGCCGAGGCGCAGCGCGCCCGGCTCGGCGAGTGGCGGCTCCAGCTCGTCGAGTCCCGGATCGACCTGGAGCTGGAGGCCGGCCGGCACGCGGAGGCCGTCTCCGAGCTGACCGCCCTGACCGCCGGCCACCCGCTGCGCGAACGGCTGCGCTCCCAGCTGATGCTGGCCCTCTACCGCAGCGGCCGGCAGGCCGAGGCGCTCGCCGTCTACGCCGACACCCGCCGGCTGCTCGCCGAGGAGCTGGGCGTCGACCCGTCCGCCGACCTCAAGGAGCTCCACCAGGGCATCCTCCAGGCCGACACCGCCCTCGCCGCGCCCAGCGACAGCCCCGGTGGCGAGGCGGTGGCCACCGCCGTACGGCCGGCGCAACTGCCCGCGACCGTCGCCGACTTCACCGGGCGGACCGCCTTCGTCGGCGAGCTGAGCGACCAGTTGGCGACCGCCGAGGGCCGGATCATGGCCGTCTCGGCCGTCGCCGGCATCGGCGGCGTGGGCAAGACGACCCTCGCCGTGCACGTCGCCCACGCCTCCCGCGACCGCTTCCCCGACGGCCAGCTGTACGTCGACCTCCAGGGCGCCGGCGCGCGGGCCGCCGAGCCCGAGGCGGTGCTCGGCTCCTTCCTGCGCGCCCTGGGCACGCCGGACTCCGCCATCCCGGACGCGCCGGCCGAACGGGCCGCCCTTTACCGCTCCGTGCTGGACGGCCGCCGGATCCTGGTCCTCCTCGACAACGCCCGCGACGCGGCCCAGGTCCGGCCCCTGCTGCCGGGCACCGAGGGCTGCGCGGCCCTCATCACCAGCCGGGCCCGGATGGTCGACCTGGCCGGCGCGCACCTCGTCGACCTGGACGTGATGAGCCCGGAGGAGGCCCTCCAGCTGTTCACCAGGATCGTCGGCGAGGAGCGGGTCGCCGCCGAGCGGGAGCCCGCGCTGGACGTCGTCGCGGCCTGCGGCTTCCTCCCGCTGGCCATCCGGATCGCGGCCTCCCGGCTCGCATCGCGCCGTACCTGGACCGTCTCGGTGCTCGCCGCGAAGCTCGCCGACGAGCGCCGCCGGCTGGACGAGCTGCAGGCCGGCGACCTCGCCGTCAAGGCCACCTTCGAGCTGGGCTACGGCCAGTTGGAGCCGCAGCAGGCCCGCGCCTTCCGGCTGCTGGGCCTGGCGGACGGTCCTGACATCTCGCTGGCGGCAGCGGCGGCGGTGCTCGACCTGGACCCGTACGAGACGGAGGAGCTGCTGGAGTCTCTCGTGGACACCTCGCTCCTGGAGTCCGCCGCTCCGGGCCGCTACCGCTATCACGACCTGGTGCGCCTCTACGCGCGTTCCTGCGCGGAGCGGGACGAGCAGCCGCCGTCGGAGCGGGACGCGGCGATGTCACGGCTGCTGGACTTCTACCTGGCCACGGCCGTCGGGATGTACGCCATGGAGCGGCCGGGCGACCGGCTCCCCGGCCACCTGGCGCCGACCTCGCACCGCGGCCTGTCCTTCCCCGACCGCAGCGCGGCCCTGGAGTGGCTGTTCTCGGAGTCCCGCTGCCTCCTTGCCTGCGCCCACCAGGCCACCGGCGAGAGCGTGCTGCGCCGGGCGGTCGGCCTGCTGATGGCGACCAAGGACCTCGCCGAGTCCGGCGCGGACTCCCGGGCGTACGAGCAGGCGACGCTGGCCCTGCAGGCGGCCGCGGCGGCCGCCGGGGACCAGCAGGCGGAGGGCCGGGCCCGTACCGCGCTGACCAACATGTACAGCCTGGCGGGCAGGTTCGAGGAGGCCGACAGGCAGGCGCAGGCCGCCATGCTGCTCGGCGTCGCCGCGGGCGACCCCGTCGCCTCCGCCTACGCCCCGAACGACCGCGGCATCATCGCGATCTACCAGAACCGGCACGAGGACGCCGAGGCGTATCTGAACCAGGCGCTGGAGGCGTTCCTCGCCGACGGCAACCGGACCTCCGCGGCGAGCGCGCTGGGCAACCTCTCCCGGGTGCACCTCAACACCGGCCGCGTCGACGGGGCCGTGACGCTCGCCGAACAGGCCCTGGACATCTACCGCGAGCTCGGCGTGGCCATGCGGCTGGCCAACGGCCGGTACACCCTCGGCCTCGCGCTGACCCGGGCCGGCCGGATGGAGGAGGCGCAGGAGGAACTCACCGAGGCACTCGCCATCTTCCACGCCAGCCGGCAGCGGGTCTGGGAAGGCATGACGAACTTCCGGCTCGCGGAGCTGCACTTGGCCGCCGGACGCCCCGCGCAGGCGGCGAGCCTGGCCGAACAGGCGCTCGCGGTGTTGCGCGGGGTCGGCGGTGCCTGGCGGCGGGCCAACGCGCTGACGCTGCTGGGGCACGCGCTGAACGGCATCGGGCACACCGACCGGGCGAGAGTCTGCTGGCAGGAAGCGCTGACTGTCTATGATCAGCTCGGGTCGTCCGAGGCGGCGGACCTCCGTGCGCTGCTCACGCCCCTCGCCGCCGCCTGACCCACGCCCGACCCGTATCCGTCCGTCCTTCGACCCACGCCCGGCCCCTCCAACACCCGGCGGTTGTCCTGCGCCTGATCGGCCGTCGGGTCGAGCGCGGCGCTCGTTTATCAATCGTTCATCGGTTCACGCCATGCTCAAGTCACCGATCCGCCGCGTCGGGGGGCAGACGGATCGGGCACGTGGCCCCACCTCCTGGGTGTGCGGCTTCGACGGTCCGTCCGGCGACCCACGGGGGAGTTGCCGGGCGGGCCCGCCCCACCTACGGACTCATCAATGG
The DNA here is from genome assembly GCA_003519485.1 of Streptomyces sp. Lineage (GTDB taxonomy): Bacteria > Actinomycetota > Actinomycetes > Streptomycetales > Streptomycetaceae > Streptomyces. The sequence goes on from DOWQ01000179.1 coordinate 2,766, forward strand.
AGTGATCGCCATGACCGCTGAGAAGAAGCCGAAGGCAACGCCCGGCGACATCAAGCCTCTGGACAACCACGCCACCGGCGGTGACGTGACGACTCTGGGGGACAACCACGCGACGGGTGGCGACCTGACCACCCAGGACAACCACGCGACGGGCGACGAGATCAAGTAACGCCCGGTCAACGGGGGAACGGCCGCGGCGGCGCGGAGGGGGAGCCGCCGCGGCCGCCGTATGTCCGGGCCATGTGCCGCCTTTGGTCAAATTGCGTCACATTCCGGCCAAAAACAGAGTAATTCCGTCAACCAACCCCTAGGTACGGGCAAGAAAGAACTGTCTCTCTCTATTAAGGAGCCGGAATGACACGCGTGAAGAGGCTGCTGATGACCTGTGCGGCGACAGCGGCACTGGCCCTGGCCGCCGCGATACCGGCTGCCGCCGACAATCATTCGACGGACATCACGCCGGCCCCACTGGACAACCACTCGACGGCGATCACGTCGGAGAGCTAGGCCGTCTCGTTCGGATCATCGGGTCGTTGGTCCGGGTGTGTCGTTGACTGACGCGCAGTGGGCGCGGATCGAGCCGTTACTCCCGGACCGGACTCCGAATCGGGGTGGCCGATGGCGGGATCACCGTGAGGTGATCGACGCGATCACCTGGAAGCTCCAGACCGGGCCGCAGTGGGTGCACCTGCCGGAGAGGTACGGCAACTGGCCGGGCGTCCACAACCGGCTCAGGGTTGTGGTGGGGCCGGCTGGAGCGGTCCGCCATGCCCGCCTCGCCGTGCGTGCGGTAGCGGTCGGCCCACCGCTGGGCCGTGCTGGGCGAGACCTGGAAGCGTTCGGCGGCCCGCCGCAGCGGCCAGCCGTCCTCGACCACGCAGCGGGCCAAGCGCAGGCGTCCGGTCTCGGTCAGGGGTGCATTACGGTGGGGCACGAGGGCCTTTCTGTTGGTGTAGACGTCGCAATCCACACCGAACCGGAAGGCCCTCACCCGTTCAAGATCCCTCGACCGAGACCTGGATCACCCGTCCACAACCTCCCGAGACAGAACAACTAGCCCGGGCTCCGATGCTCCCGGCGCGCGGCGTTCTGTGGTCGGCGCTCGTGGGCGCTCGGCTTTTTTCCGGCCGTTCGGGTCGTTCGGGTCGTCCGCGCCGCTCGCCGTCGCGCGCGCCCTGTCATCCTGCGTATCGCGCGAGACGGTGCGGGGCGAGCGGCGGCCCCGGGCCCGTCGCTCGCCCGCCGGCCCGTCAGGTGACGGCCCCGTTGCTCCGTACGGACCTCGCACGCGGTGACCTCGGAGCCGTCGCCGGTGCCGGTGCAGGGAGTGCTGACGTCGGTCTCGCCGGTCTCCCCGCGGCCACGGCGAGCGCTAGCGGGGACGCGCCATCCCCGTACCCTTCAGGGCGTCCAGCGCGTAGACACAGCGGTCCTTGCTGCACGCGTAGACCACGCCGTTCGCCGCCACCGGCGTCCCGGTGATCTCTCCGCCGGTCGCCAGCTTCCAGCGGAGCTGCCCGCCGCCCGCGTCGAGCGTGTAGAGGCAGTGGTCGGCCGACCCGAAGTGCACCCGGCCGTCCGCGACGACCGGCGCCCCGATGACCTCCCCCTGGGCCGCGAAGCGCCACTTGGGCGTTCCGGTGACGGCGTCGAGCGTGTACAGGGCGCTGCCGCTGCCCACGTGCACGGAGCCGTCCGCGACGAGCACCGGATCGATCGACTGGCGCGACTCGGTGGCGATCCGCCAGCGGTCCCGGCCGTCGGCGGCGTCCAGCGCGTAGACCGTGCCGAGGTAGTCGGCGACGTAGACGCCGCCCCCGGTGACTGCCGGGCCCGGCGCGAAGGCGGGCGGGCCGAGGAAGGCCGCGGGCGCCTCGAAGCGCCAGCGCACATCGCCGCGAGCGGTGTCGATCGCCAGCACCCGGGTGCCGGCGCAGAGGTACGTGACGCCGTCGGGAGCCGGCAGGAGCCGCACCGGCACCCCGCCGCAGGAGGCCGCGTCCCCGACCGGATAGGACCAGCGCTCGACGCCGGTACGCGCCTCCAGGGCCCGCAGCCGGCCGTCCGACCAGACGTACACGACCCCGTCCTGGATGAACGGCCCGGACTTCGAGGTCTCGAAGTCGGTCTGGGCGCCGCTCAGTTCCCACAGCTGCGCGCCGTTGGCTGCCTCCCATGCCTGTACGCCGCCGCCGCGGGTCGCGGTGACGACGGTGCCGCGGTCGGACTTGAGCGTGTACGCCCAGCCCTCGGTGGTCTTGCGCCACAGCTCGGAGCCGTCCGTCGCGTCGAGCGCGTATAGCGTCGGCCCGTCGGAGGCGTGTATGCGGCCGTCGGCCACGGACATCGCCCAGGCCACGTCGCGGGTCTTGAACTGGCGGCGGCCGGTGGCGACATCCAGCGCGTGCACCTCGAAGGAGGTGACGTAGACCAGGTCACCGGCGACGGCCGGGGTGCCCCAGACGTCGTTGGACATCCGGAACCGCCACGGCCGCCAGCGCCCGTCACCGGCGGGCGGCTCGGCGGGAGCGGCCGGCTGCTGCGCGGGGACGGCGGGGGG
>DOWQ01000184.1 GCA_003519485.1 Streptomyces sp.
TCCGCGCGGTCCGCGCGGACCCCGAGGCGGCCGTACGGGAGGCCGGCGCGGCGGCGTTCAGCACGCCGGCCACGGCGGCGGTCAGGGCATCGGTCTCGGCGGCGTCGGGCACGGTTCGCGCCGTCGTCTCGCGGATCGGCGCCGTCATGCCGTCCGCCCGGAGAGTTGACCGGTCGTCACGGCGGCGATGGCGTCGGAGAGCCGGTCCAGGACGGCTTCCGCCTGTTCGTCGGTGATGACGAGCGGCGGCAGCAGCCGTACGGTCGAGCCGAAGCGGCCGCCGAGTTCGACGATCAGGCCGCGCTCCAGGCAGCCGGCCCGGATCTCGGCCGCCAGTTGCGGCGCGACGGGGCGGGCCCCGCAGCAGTCGGGCTCTCCGGCCGGGTCGACGATCTCGACGCCGATCATCAGGCCGCGGCCGCGGACGTCGCCGATCACCGGCAGTTCGGCGCGCAGCGCGTCGATTCGGGCGGTCATCCGGGCGCCGACCTCGGCGGCCCGGCCGGCCAGTCCCTCCTGGGTGACGTGGCGCAGCGTCGCGGCGCCCGCGGCCATCGCCATGGTGTTGCCGCGGAAGGTGCCGGTGTGCGCGCCGGGCAGCCAGCCGTCGTAGTCCTCGTGGTAGACGACCACGGCGAGCGGCAGGATGCCGCCGATCGCCTTGGACATCACCATCGCGTCGGGGACGATTCCGCTGTGCTCGACGGCCCAGTAGGCGCCGGTGCGGCCGACGCCCGTCTGCACCTCGTCGACGATCAGCGGGATCCTCCGCTCGGCGGTGATCCTCCGCATCTCGCGCAGCCAGCCGTCCGGCGCGGGCACCGCCCCGCCCTCGCCCTGCACGGCCTCCAGGATCATCGCGGCGGGCGGCACCACCCCGCCCGCCGGGTCGTCGAGCAGCCGTTCGGTGTACGCCGCGGACAGCTCGGCCCCGCGTTCCCCGCCGACCCCGAACGGGCAGCGGTAGTCGTACGGGTAGGGCAGCCGGGTGACATCGGCGGCGATGCCGGGGACCGGGGTCTTGACCGCGACGTTGCCGGTGGCGGCCAGCGCCCCGGCGGTCATGCCGTGGTAGGCGCCGGTGAAGGCGAGCATCCCGTGCCGGCCGGTGGCGGTCTGCATCAGCTTCATGGCCGCTTCCACCGCGTCCGTGCCGGCCGGTCCGCAGAAGTGGATCCGGGCCCGGTCGGCGAAGGCGGGCGGGAGGGTGGCGAAGAGGGCGTCGGTGAAGTCGTCCTTCTCCGGGGTCGCCAGGTCCAGGGCGTGCAGCGGGGCACCGCTGTCCACCGTGCGGCGGATGGCCTCCAGCACGACGGGGTGGTTGTGGCCGAGCGCGAGCGTCCCGGCGCCGGCGAGGCAGTCGAGGAAGCGCCGCCCGTCGGCGTCCTCGATCGTCATGCCCTGGGCGCGGGCCGGGACGATCGGGAACGAGCGGGAGTAGGTGCGGGCCGACGACTCCCGGGCGCGCTGCCGCGCCAGGATGGCGGACGTGTCAGGCTCTCCAGGAGCTCCGGCTGCTGTGTCGGCAGTGCCGACTGTGGCAGCTGTGTCGGCTGCGGTACGGCCGGCGGCGGTGCCGCCCGTGGCGGGCAGCGTGGTGGCGGGGACGGTCATCAAACGGCTCCGAGGGGTGCAGGGGCGGAGAGGCGTCAGAGCAGATGGCGCCGGGCGACGGGGTGGCCGAGGAAGGAATGCATCGCGAACTCCCAGCCGTAGGAGCCCGCACAGGGGAAGACGACGAGGTCACCGGCGCGCACCCGGGGGATCAGCACGTCCCGCAGCAGGGTGTCCTCGGGCGTGCACAGCTCGCCGACGACGGTGACCCGCACGTCTTCGGCCGTGGGGCGCGGGCAGTCCTCGGCCCAGTCGTCGACGGGCAGCACCGCGACGTTGTGCACGATGTCCCAGGAGGTCGGCAGTTGGAAGTGGTTGATGCCGCCGCGCAGCACCGCGAACCACTCGCCGTACGAGGCCTTGACGTCCGTCACCTCGGCCGCGTACCAGCCGCAGTCGGAGACGAGGAAACGGCCGGGCTCCAGTACCACCTTCACGCCGGCCGGCGGCTCGAACTGCCGTGCCAGCTCGCCGAACCGGGCCACGTCGAAGGGCTCCTCGCCCTCGAACGCGACGCCGATGCCGCCGCCGATGTCCACATGGCGCAGGTCGATTCCGGTCTCCCGCGCGGTCCGTACGCTCCAGTCCACGCACCAGCCGAGGTAGGTGGCGTGGGTCTCGGCGTCGAGGTTGTTGGAGGCGGCGTGGATGTGGAAGCCGATCAGGTCCAGACCGGGCAGCTTCCCGGCTGCCCGCAGCACCTCGGGGACGTCCGGCTCGGCCACGCCGAACTGCGAGGGCGCGCCGCCCATCTGGAGCGAGCCGCTGATCGGGATGCCGGCCGGGTTGACGCGCAGGGCCACCCGGGCGGTGACGCCCTCGGCGACCGCGATGCGGCTGATCCGGTGCAGCTCCAGCAGGCTCTCGGCGTTGATGGCCTCGACCCCGGCGCGTACGAGAGCGGTCAGTACGGGCACGGACTTCGCCGGGCCGGCGGCGACGACCCGGGCGGGCCCGGAGTCCTCCGGCTTCCGTACGGACATGGCGAGGTCGAGCTCGGTGACGGAGGCGACCTCGAACCCGTCCACGTACGGCGCGAGGGCCCGGGCGATCCCCGGGAAGGAGTTGGCCTTGACCGCGTAGTACACCTCCGCCCAGGCGGGCAGCGCCGCCCGCAACTCGCGGGCCCGCTCGGCGGCGACGGCGCCGTCGTACAGATAGGCGGACAGCGGCTCACCGTTCCCGGCCAGCTCCAGCAGGCGGCGGCGGACCGGCTCGGGGACCACGTCCGGTGAATAGGCGGACCGCGGCGCGGCGGAGGGCGGGAGCTGCACGGACACGGGATTACCTTCGGGTTCGGGGTACATCGGCATGCTGCGGACTTCGTGGGGGTTGGGCCTGGAGCCCGGGGCCTGGGCCCGGGGTTCGGCAGCCGGCCACCTCGCCGTCGTCGAGAGCGGCGACGAGCGAGACACCGGGGTGCTCCGCGTGCCGCGGCACCGGCCCCGGCAAGGGCGGATCGCTGTGGTCGACCGAGCCGAACGCACCGGAGTGGACGCGCTCGTACGCCCCCCCGACCCAGCGGCCCGGGTCCACTGCGACGGCGCCGCTGAAGCGCCGAATATGCAGCCCATCGACCGACCGCGGACGGACGGCTGCTGCTTTGAGGCTCGGCATGGATCCTCCCGGAAAGGCGACTGGACCGGCGCCCCGACCACACCCCGGCCAGGCCGTTAGGCGAGCCTAACCTAACAAAATTCCAGGATGGACGCCAAGCGGGCCCCTGATGGCGCGACAGGCTGCCACGCAAACCAAATGCAATACCCCATATCCGGCCATTCAGCTCGTTCCGCTGGAAGTGAGTGCGGGTAAGAACCAATGCCACCAGCCGCAAACGGCGAGGGCCGATGATGTCCAGGGCTTCGCGGCAGTGGGCCTTTCCGGCTGCCGGGGCACCGTTTTGGTCTTGCCGAGGTGCCCGTACACCGTCGAGCGGGGAGCGTTGAAGATCTCGGCGATCTGCAGGAGAAAGCAGGTCGAGGCCCGGCGCGAGTTGCCAACAGTACCCACGCGCGGATCTGTGATCACCGAGGCGAGTGCCGACGGGCAATCGCCGGTCGGCCACCGAGTCCCCCGGTGGCCGAGCACTCATCGGGCTCTGCCATGTCCAGAGCCATGTGGCGTCGGCTCCCGTGGCCTGGTGGCCGGTGCAACCGTTCTCGATAAGGAGCAGGAGTGAGTGCAGGACCCACTGCCTGTCGCCGCGCGAATCCCCGCGGTGTTCGATGACCACCCCGGCGGCGGTCGCCGTAGAGGGGCTCGGGGAGACCGCCCGTCGTGTCGACCGGCTGCCGATGAGCCGCAGGCGGCTGTCGGGCCGCATACCGGAGCTGGCCGTGGGCGGACGACTGGGTCAACGTGGCGTGTCGCTCGCTTCGAGTCTGTCGAGCGCCGCGGCGACCACCGGTCCGATCCGCGCCATGTGCTGGGCGCGCATCATGTGGTAGTGCTGTGCCGATACGCCACAAGCCCGCACGGCGCCGTCAACGTGTCGTCGCCATGCCTGTGTGGTGTGGGCCGGGTCGCGTCGGTGACCGGGGACCACCGCGTCCGCGGTGAACAGCAGCATGTCGCCGCAGAGCAGACCCGGTTGGAACTTTCGCATCAGCTCCATGTCGTTGCGGACGACGTCCAGCAACGGGAAGGTCGACCGCCCCTGGAGCAGGTGTGCGGGCAGGCCGCTCTCCCGGACCAGTGCCGCCATCAGCTCTTCGGAGTCCTCGGTGTCTCTGTCGTCTTCGGTATTCGCCCTGCCGGCGGCCGGGACGCCCGCAGCGTCGAAATCGCCACCGATGTCGTCGAGGATCCACCGCAGCCAGCGCCGCCTGCTCATCTCCGGCAGGTCGGCACAGATCCGCTGGTTGTCGGGGTAGGCGTCGAGCACCGACAACACGCCGACCTGCTCACCCTCGCTCTGCAGCCGGGTGGCCATGGCGTGGGCGACCAGTCCGCCGAAGGACCAGCCCAGCAGATGGTACGGGCCGGTCGACCGGACTGTGCGGATGCGCTCGACGTAGTCGGCGGCCATCTCCTCCACGCTCGCCGGCGGCGTCTCGTCGGGCTCACTCAGCCCCCGCGCCTGGAGGGCGTGGACGGGCCGGTCAAGTCCGAGGTGGCGCGGCAGGCCGGCGTAGGCCCGGCCGAGACCGGTGCCCGGGTGTACGCAGAACAGGGGCGGCTTGCCGCCCTCCGCACGCAGCGGCAGCAGCGGTTCGAGCCGCTGCCACGGCGCGGGCCCCTCGGCCGGCCGGCGGTTCGGCTCCTCCGGGCGCTCCAGCCGTTCCGCGAGCTGTGCCACGGTTGGCGCCTCGAACAGGGCGCGGATGGGCAGTTCCACCGCGAGGGTGTCGCGGATGCGGGCCATCAGCCGGGAGGCGAGCAGCGAGTGGCCGCCCAGGCGGAAGAAGTCGTCGTCGACGGACACGCCTTCGACGTCGAGGATCTCGCCGAACAGCGCGCACAGCTGCTCCTCCCGTGTGTCGCGGGGAGCGCGGGAAACCGCGGCGGCGGCGTCGAAGACCGGCGCGGGCAGGGCCTTGCGGTCCAGCTTGCCGTTGCCGCTCAGCGGCAGTGCGTCGAGGACCACGAAGGCGTTGGGCACCATGTGCTCGGGCAGGGTGCCGGCCAATAGACGGCGCGCCGAGGTGATGTCCATGCCGCCACCGGCCGCGCCGGCGCTCGTCTCTTCGTCGCCGGCCCCACGGGCACCGGCCATATAGGCGACCAGCCGCTGGTCCACCACGGCGGCCGCGGCCTGCGTGACACCGGGCAGGGCCCGCAGCGCGGCCTCCACCTCGCCCAGTTCGATCCGGAACCCCCGGAGCTTGACCTGGTCATCGGTGCGGCCGAGGTATTCGACGCTTCCGTCCGGCAGCCATCGGGCCAGGTCACCGGTGCGGTACATCCGGGTACCCGACGCGCCGAAGAGATGCGCGAAGGGGTCGGGGGGAAAACACTCGGCGGTCAGTTCCGGCTGGTTGTGGTAGCCGCAAGCCAGTTGCGCGCCGGCCAGATACAGTTCGCCGGGCACGCCGGGCGGGCACGGTTCGACTGCGGAATCCAGCACATATAGCCGGGTGTTCCACACCGGCTTGCCGATCGGCACGGGCCCGCGGGCGCCGGGGACACACTGGTGGTGCGTCACGTCCACGGCGGCCTCCGTGGGCCCGTACAGGTTGTGCAGGAGCACGTGCGGCAGCAGCGCGTGGAACCGGTCGGCCGTCTCGCGCGACAGCGCCTCGCCGCTGCTGAAGACCCGCCGCAGGTCCGGGCAGCGGGCCGCCCCCGGCTCGGCGAGGAAGACATCGAGCATGGACGGCACGAAGTGCACTGTGGTGACGCGCTGTTCGCGCATGGTACGGGCCAGATACGCCGGATCCTTGTGGCCCCCGGGCCGGGCGAGGACGAGCGTTGCCCCGCTGAGGAGCGGCCAGAAGAACTCCCATACCGATACGTCGAAGCCGGCCGGGGTCTTCTGCAGTACGCGGTCGTCGTGGGTGAGGCGGTAGGTGTCCTGCATCCACAGCAAGCGGTTGACGATGGCCCGGTGGGGGACGGGCACGCCCTTGGGGCGCCCGGTGGAGCCAGAGGTGTAGATGACGTATGCCGGGTCCTCCGGCCGCGCGGCCGGCAGCGAACGGACACCGGTCCGGAATCCGGATGAGGTATCGGACCGGGACCCGGCCCGATGGTGGCCGCAGAGGAGGTCCACGACCCCGGGGTCGTCCAGCAGCAGCCGCGGCACGTCGTCCGCCGACGCGAAGGCCGATGCTGCGGGACCGGCGCACAGGGTGACGAGTAGCCCCGGTGCGGCGTCCTTTAGCATGCGCCCCAGCCTCTCGGCCGGAAGGTCCGGGTCCAGGGGCAGATAGGCGGCCCCGGTCTTGAGTACGGCCAGCAGGGCGACGACCAGGTCCGCGCAGCGGGGCAGCGCGACGGCGACGGTGCGCCCGGGAGCGGCCCCGCGGGCGGCGAGCAGATGGGCGAGGCGGTCGGCGGCGGCGTCCAGTTCCGCGTAGGTCAGCCGGATGCCGGCGTCCCCGGATACCACCGCGGACCGGTCCGGAGTGCGCGCGGCCTGGGCCGCCAGCAGCTCCGGCAGGCTCGTGGCGGGCACGTCCCGCGCGGTGTCGTTCCATTCCACCAGCACCCGCCGCCGTTCCCGCGTGGACAGGAGGGGGGCGCCGCCCACCGTGCGTTCCGGGTCGGAGACGTCACAAAAGGCGTGCAACAGCCGCACGAGGCGTTCTCGATGGCCTGCCAGGCTGTCCTTCGTGTACTGGCCGGCGTTGGCGTTGAGGTCGATACGGATCCCGGTGCCGTCCGATCTGTCGTACGCCATCACGGCCAGATCCTCGATGAACCCGTTGGAGAGGTTGTGCGCGGTGACCCGGTGTCCGGCGAAAGTGAAGTCATAACCGAAGGACATGATGTTGACCTGCGGTCCGGTGAAATCGCGTCCGCTGTTCGGCAGCCGCATGTCACGGGCCAGGTCGATGCGGCGGTAGCGCTGGTGTCGCAGCGCCTGCCGAGCCTCCCGCGAGACCTGCCGCAACAGATCCCGTACGCGCGAACGCGCCGACACCTCCAGGCGCAGCGGCACGAGGTTGGCGAACATGCCGGGGATGGCGCGCAGCGCGGCGTCGGTGCGCCCTGAGACCGGCAGGCTGATGACGATGTCGTGTTCTCCGGTGATCCGGTGCGTGTAGGCCGCCGTCGCGGCGATCACCATGGCGGACCAGTGCGTGCCGGCGTTCCTGGCGGCGCCGCGCAGCCGGACCGCCTCTTCCTCGGACAGATGTACGGTTTCACGCAAGGAAGCGGGCGAGGCCGCACCGGTGCGGCCTGAAAGGCGTGCCGGTCGCGGGTAATGCGCGAATCGCTCGGTCCAGTACGCGCGGTCCGCGGTGCGTTCCTGTGACGCCTGGTATTCCGCGTCGCGTTCGAGCAGCAGCCGCAGTGAGCCGAGAGAGTGTTCCGCCGCGGCAGTCCCCATGGCCAGCGCCGTGTACAGCTCGGCGACCCGTCGCGCCAGCAGGACGGCGCCTGCCGCGTCGGTGACGATGTGGTGGTAGCTCTGATACCAGATGGACCGGTCCGGCGCCAGGATGACCAGGGCGTACGAGAACAGCGGTCCTCGGCCCAGATCCATCGGCTGCCGCAGCTCGGCCCGCATCCACTGCTCCGCTGCCGCCCGCGGGTCCGCCTCGCCGCTGACATCGATAACCGGCAACGGCCAGCCGCGGTCCGTGTTGAGCACCTGCCACGGCACTCCGCCGTCCTCTTCGAACCGAACATTGAACGGCTCGGCTTCCGCGACGGCCCTGCGCAGCGCCATCTCGAACAGCTTTCGGTCCACCGGCCCGTGAATTTCCAGATACTCGCCGATACGGAACGCCGTCCCGTGCGCCTGCAATCGTTCGCTGAACCAGATCTCACGCTGGCTCGTCGACAACGGCAAGCGCATATCACGAATGCCGGACTGGTCAGAACGATTGGGCTGCAAAATTCTCCCATGGGGTGACGAGTCGAAACTCCGTGCGTACAAAATTCCGCGGTGACCGCGTCGCGGCCTCCTCCGCATACCGACCCTAGAAGAAAACCCGGCTGAAAGGAGAAGCGAAAGGCGGAATTCCCGCGATCGCGTATCCCAGGAAGATGGCCGTGGACTTGACGCCGGCGCTCCAGGGTTCTCTGTTCGCGGATGCGGGTCCCGGCGTCGATGAGCACCGTGGCAGAGCGATGACGACGTCGCGGGGCGAAGCCGTCCATCCCCGGCACGCGCGGAACGCGAGGGGGCGGCAGGGAAAGCCGGAGCAGGACGCACAGGGCGGTGTGCCGGTACAACTGCACGGCGAGGGCCCATAGTGCCGCCAGACGCTCCGTCACCACCGAAAGTGAGACGGAGACGACCGTTTGACAGACCCGACACCGGTCACGTCCGCGACGCCGGTTGCGAGCCGGTCCGCGATCCGTCCGGCTCAGCGGACCACGCCGCGGGCGATATCCAGTTCCACCAGGTCCTGGGGGCGCAGCCGCAGTTGGTCGGCCGTCGCCGGGACCCGGTCCGGGCCGCGTTTGAGGATGGCGGCGGCCAGCTCCGGAGCGATGACCGAAAAATAACTGTCCGGTGTGACCCAGGTGTTGCCGGGGGCGGCGAGGGCAAGTGCGCCACCGGAACCGCCCTCACCGATGAGCAGGGTGGTGATCGGGACGCGGGCGGTGGTGACGGCCTCGAAGAGTCCGGCGATGGCCGCGCCCGCGCCCGCCCGTTCCGCTGCGGCGTCGTTGGCGGCGCCGGGGGTGTCGATGAAAGTGAGTACGGGTACGGAAAGCCGGTCGGCGAGGCGGATCAGACGGGTGGCGGTGCGGAAGCCGGCCGGCCGGATGGCGGTGCCGCACTGGGCGGCGTACGCGATGGGCCGGCCGTCCCGCAGGCCGAAACCGCAGAGCATTCCCGGGTCCGTGCCGCCGCAGCGGTCGCCGCGGACCGGTTCACGGTAGGTGAAGTACGCGTCCAGATAGGCTTCGGCGCGTGGGCGGGACGGGGAACGAGCCTGGAGCACGGCGTCCCAGCCGGTGGCGGGTGGCGGTGTGGGAGCGAGCGCGCCGGGCGGTTGTGGTGGACCGTCCGGCACCGCGGTCAGCAGGGTCAGCCAGCGGGCCACCGTTTCGCGCAGGTCCTCCGGCCGTACCACCGCGTCGATCTGGCCTGCGGCCAGCTGGCCTTCCGCCGCGTAGGCGGACGGGTCCGCGTCCGGCGGCCGCACCCGCGATCCCGCGAAGCCGACCTGGGCGCCCGGCAGGGCGAGAATCACATCGGCACCCGCCCCTACGGTGGCCCAGCCACCACCGGTCGTCGGGTCCCGCACCACGGCGAGCTGGGGGAGCCCTGCGGCCCGGGTGAGCGCGGACCGGTACGCCACGCGCTGGAGCTGGACAAGGGCCCGCATCCCTTCCTGCATCCGGCTGCCACCCGTCGCGATCAGCGAGACGACGGGCATACGCAGCTCACGGGCCGTGGTGTACGCCGCTTCCAGCCGGTCGCCGGTGCGCTCGCCGAGGGACCCGCCCAGGAAGCCGAACTCGAAGGAGACGATGACGGCCCGCCGGCCTGCGATCGCGCCGGTGCCGCAGACGACGGATTCGCCCTCGCCGGTCCGCTGCTCGGCGCGGGCGCGCGACATGCCGTATCCCTGCCAGGAGATGGGGCCGTCCGGCTGTGTCCCGCGTCCCGGGACGGGGAGTTCGGCGAAGTCGCCGGCGAGAGCGGCGATGGCCTCGCGGGCCGTCATGCGGTCAGTCATGCAGCGCCCGCTTCATGATTTTTCCCATGTCGTTGCGGGGCAGGGCGTCGAGATGGCGGACGGTGCGCGGACGCTTGTGCGGGGCCAGCCGGCGGGCGACATGGTCGGCCAGCTCCTCCACCGACGGCGGGGCCGCGGTGTCGGCGGGGACGATCCAGGCGACGATCCGCTCGCCCAGGTCCTCGTCCGGCTCACCGGTGACGGCCGCTTCCCGTACACCCGGGTGTTCGAGCAGAGCGTTCTCGACCTCACCGGCGCCGATCTTGTAGCCGCCGCTCTTGATGAGATCGGTCGCCTTGCGGCCGACGATGCGCACATAGCCGTCGGGGTCGCGGCCGGCCATGTCGCCGGTACGGAACCATCCTCGGGAGAAGGCCGCGGCCGTGGCGTCGGGCCGGTTCAGATACCCGGTGAAGAGGTTCGGGCCGCGGACCTGGACCTCGCCGACCGTCTCCCCGTCGCACGCCGTGATCTCCCGCCCGCCCTCGTCGACCAGGCGCAGCTCCACGCCCCGCAGCGGGACGCCGACCGTGCCGGGGCGCGGCTCGCCGTCGGCACGGACACTGGTGTTCATCAGGGTCTCCGTCATGCCGTACCGCTCGATGACCCGCCGTCCGGTGGCGGCCGCGATCCGCTCGTGGTCGTGCACGGGCAGTGCGGCCGACCCCGAGACCAGCAGGCGCGCGCCGGAGAGTGCCCTGGCGAGCCGCTGGTCGCCGGCGACCGCCTCGGCGAGGCGGTGGTACATCGTGGGTACGCCGAACAGCATCGTGCCGTCGGCGGCCAGTTCGCGGGCGACGCCCTCCGTCGTGAACCTGCCGAGGTGGTGCACGCTGCCGCCGCGGCGCAGCGGGCCGAGGATCCCCAGGATCAGGCCGTGGACGTGGAAGAGGGGCAGAGCGTGGACGAGGACGTCGTCGGCGGTCCACTGCCAGGCGTCCTGCAGCGCGTCGAGGGTGGCGGCGATCGCACGGCGCGGCAGCACGGCACCCTTGGGCGGGCCCGTGGTGCCGGACGTGTAGACGATCAGGGCGGCGGAGCCGTCGGACGGCTCCGCGGGAAGCTCCACCGGGTCCGCGGCGAGGACGTCGACGTCCCTGCGGGGCAGCGCCGCCAGCGCCGGCGGAAGGTCGGCACACGGTCCCGCGAGGACCAGCGAGGGTTCGCTGTCGGAGAGGATGTGCGCCAACTCGCGTTCGCCGGTCTTCGGGTTCAGGGGTACGGCGGGAACACCGGCCAGCAGCGCGGCCACCACGCCGACGGCGGTCTCGATCGTGGGGGTGGCCCAGACGGCCACTGTCCGTGCCGGAGCGAGCGAGGCAGCCAGCGTGCTTGCGGCGGCCGTCAGTTCGGCATAGGTGAGGGCACAGTCTCCGAAGCGCAGCGCCTGCCGGTCGGATTTCGAGGCCAGGGCCGGAAAGAGAGGGGGCACGCGTCGTTCTCCTTGCTGTCGTCGTAACTGCGGCTCAGCCGAATCCGGGTACCACCAGGACGAGCCAGACCGCGGCCGGAACCACCGCCACCACGACGCCGCCATAGATCATCAGCTGCCGGAAGAAATGCTCCCGGTCGACGTCGGGCGCGGCGGCCAGCACCAGGGCGCCGTTCGTGGAGAAGGGGCTGACGTCGACGACGGTCGAGGAGACCGCGAGTGCCGCGATCATCCCGACGGCACCGATATCGCCCTGGGCGAGGAACGGCACGGCGAGCGGGATCAGCGCGCCCATGATGCCGACGGACGAGGCGAAGGCCGAGACGATCGCGCCGATATAGCACAGCGTCACGGCGGCGAGAAGCGGTATGCCGATGCCGCTGACGCCCTCGCCTGCCCATTCGATGGTACCCATCTCCTCCAGCACACCGACATAGGTGAGCACACCGCAGATCAGCAGCACGGTCGGCCAGGCGATCTGCCCCGTGGCCTGCCGGCTGAGGTCCGGCCAGAAGACGCTCAGCAGGACGGCGAGGGTGATGGCGCTCAGGCCCGCGTCGAGGTCGAAGCCGAGGACGGCGACGACCAGCGTGACCAGGGCGGTGAGCGTGGCGATACGGGCCGGCGTGAGGTGCGAGGTGTCCTTCTCGTCCCCTCCGGGTCCGGGGCCGGCCCCGCCGCCCTGTCCGGACAGTTTCAGACCGCCGCACAGGACGAAGACGATGCCCGCGATGAGGAGGTTGACGACGAGGCTGGCGAGGAACAGCGCCACCTCGTTGCCCGGCAGCTGCTCACGCTCCACGATGCCGTTGACGATCGATCCGTAGATGCTGATGGGTGAGAAGCCGCCGCCCTGCGCTCCGTGCACCACCATCGCGCCCATCAGCAGCGGGCTGATCCCGTACCGCGCGGCAAAGCTCAGCGCGATCGGGGCGGTGATGGCGACCGCTGCCGGGCTGACCGCTCCGATCGCGGTCAGTGCCCCGGTGATGGCGAACATCACCCAGGGAATCAGCGCGATGCGGCCGCGCACCAGGCGGATGGCGGCGTGCACCAGCCAGTCCGTGGTGCCGTTGGCGCGCGCGATCGCGAACAGGTACGTGACGCCGACCAGCACCACGAAGAGATCACCGGGGAAGCCGGCGAAGATGCCCTCCGCATCGAGGCCGGCGACCAGTTGTCCGACGCCGAAGGCGGCGACGAAGGCGAGCGCTCCCATGTTGATCGAGCGGGTGGTGGCGATCACGAAGACCACCGCCAGTACGAGGATCGATATCAGTTCGGCGGGCATCCGGGCTCCCGTTCCTGGGTCCCTGCGGGAAAGGCCAATTGGCCTAGTGGCTGGACCACTTTGGAGGTCGGGCCGAGAGAGCGTCAAGGGATGCGACAAGAATTGGCTCAGCCACCCAGCCACTGAGCCGACTGCCCGGCCGGTGTTAGGCTTTTGCCGGGAATGGCGCGGCAGCGCTGAGGAGGGGGCCCATATGTCCGACGCACTGCGGCCGATGGCCCGGCCGCGTCTCTACCAGCAGGTCCTCGACCGGCTGCACAGTTACGTCACCGAGGGCCGCTTGGGGACCGGCGACCGGCTGCCGCCCGAGCGCGAGCTCGCCCAGCGCCTGGGAGTGAGCCGCGCCTCCGTCAAGCAGGCCATTGTCGTACTGGAAGTACAGGGCCTGGTCGAGGTCCGGCACGGCGGCGGCACCTATCTGGTCGGCGACAACCTCGACGCCGAGCCCGTGGAACGGCTCGTGGAGCGCAGACGCCGGCTCCCCGATGTGCTGGAGGCGCGCGAAACACTGGAGACCAAACTCGCCGAACTCGCCGCCGAGCGGCGTTCGGACGAGGACCTCGCGGCTCTGCGGTGCGCGCTCGTGCACATGGCCGGGGAGATAGAGCAGGGCGGCCACGGCATCGAGGGCGACCGCCTCTTCCACTCGGCCGTGACAACCGCCGCGCAGAGCGGCCTGCTCGCCGAGTTCATGCGGTCCATCGCCGAGCAGATCGCCGAGAGCCGCAACGAGTCGCTGCGCCAGTCCGGCCGCCCCACACGTTCACTGGCGCAGCACCAGGCCATCCTTGACGCGATCGAGAAGCGGCAGGCCAAGGCCGCGGCGGCGGCCATGCGGCGTCATGTACGGACTGTGGCCAAGGTCCGCCTGCTCGACTGGGACCCGGACGGCGACCTGTAGCGGCGGCCTTCGAAGAGCGGTGTGGATCAACGGCTCCACAGCACTCCTTCGGGTCGTCACGACGTCCCCGGGCCGCCGATTGCTTCCGGCGGTGGAGCCGGTGCCGTGAGAGGCCGGCTCGGCAACACGGACGACGTCATGGCCGGCCCGGCAAAGACTTTTTCCCGACCGCGGATTCAGCCTGCTGCACTCATCGCCGCGGCCTGCCGCGGAGCACTCGGCGAGCCCCCGGCCCACCCGCCCGAACGGGCGGCGGGCCGGGGGCTCGCCCCTGCTCAGCCGTGCGGGCGGTGGAGGAGATCGGCCAGCACCCGGTGAACGACCGCGTGGTCACGCGGGTCGTGCAGACGGTACGCACCGCCTTCCGGCCTGTACCACTCCGCTGCGCCCTTGTAGCGGATACGCAGGATGAGGGTGCCGTCGTCGGCGAGACGGGTGTGGAGTTCCAGTTCGCCGGTGATGACGCCGACCTCATCGGTCATGACCCCGCCGGGCGGCGCGGTGACGATGGAGTTGAGGTCTTCGCTCACGGGGTACCTCAGCAGGTGTTGAGCATGGACTGCAGAGCCGACTTCTCCGCGGACTGCAGGTGCAGATTCCAACGGTACTTGGTGCGTATCCACATCTTGCTGTAGGTGCAGTAGTACGCGGTACGCGGCTTCCAGGAGTCCGGGTCCTGGTCGCCTTTGGCGCGGTTCGAGCTGGCCGAGACCGCGCGCAGCTGCGGCCCGGTCAGGTCATTGGCGAAGGAGCGCCGCTTGTCGGTGGTCCAGTGGCGGGAGCCGGAGCGCCATGCCTCGGCGAGCGGGACCACATGGTCGATGTCGACGTCGGAAGCGCTGTACAGGGTCACGTTGTCGTACGGGCTGTACCAGCGCCCGGAGACCGGCTGGCAGTTGCTGTCAACGGCGACATCGATGCCGTCGCGCTTGAGCACGGTCTGCCGGGTGGTGCAGCCACCACTGCTGGTCCAGTGCGGAAACAAGTCCCGGGAATAGCCGTCCATGGTCTCCTGCGACCGGACGGTGAGGGCGTTGAGCTCCGCCTGTGCGGTCGTCTTGGTGGGGATCCCCGGCGCGGTGGCGGAGGCAGAGGGGGCCAGCATGGCGGCCAGGGTCAGCATGGCGAGCGTCAGCGCGAGAGTGACGAACCAGCGGCCTTGAGGAATTCCGAACAGTCGGGGCATCGAACACCGTTCTATCGGCTGTGATGTGACGCGCGACATTATCGGCCGGTCGAATGGCATGTCCATGGTTCAGCGACAACTACGGTATGAACAAACAGGTGGCCGCGTCTTCCCGGGCGAGCGCGCCTTCCCGGGACAACGGGCCGCCCCGGGAAGGCGCGGACCGGATCAGCGCGGGAGTCGCGCTCGTACCACCATCGCGTCGTGGTCGGTGTACGTCATCGGCTCGATGTCCAGGGCCGGGGCCAGGAGATCACCGTAGGCGTGCTGGATCCCGGGCACCTGGGCGGCAGCCGCATCGGTCAGCGTCCAAAAGCTTCCGGGAGCGCAGGAGGACCGCCGGTTGACGTCGCCGCCGAAGACGGTCGGCCGGCCGCGGGTGGCCAGCACCTGCGCCAGCTCCGCGCACTGGGCCGAGTTCGCGCTGCCGGCAGCTTCGCCGTCGGTGGAGAGGTGGGTGGTGCACACGTCCACCCCGCGCATCGTCGTCACACACAGCCAGCGACGCTGCTCGACCCCGCTGAACACCGAGAACGGCGCGTCCTCGGACGCCCGGATCTCCTCCTTGGTCAGCACCGCGTTGCCGAAGCCCCCCCGCCCGTGCGGCGACTTGCAGGGCAGCGGCGCGCCGCGGTGGACGACCGTCGCGAAGCGGGCGTGGTAGCCGGTCCGCGCGGCGATGTCGGCCACGTCGCCGCTGCAGGCCTCGTTGAGGGTGACGGCGTTGACGTCGCTGCCCTGGATGCGGGCCACCGCCTCGTCGACGACTCCGGGGTACTGCGTGCCGGCGTAGCAGCCGGCGTAGCCGCTCAGGCACAGGTTCATCTGCAGCAGCGAGTACGGGGGGCGGGGCTGCTCCGGCTCTGATCCCTCAGCCGCCGCCGGAGCAGCGGCCGGGGAGCCCGAGGAGGGCGACAACAGGGCGACGGCGAGCAGGCAGCCGAGCGTCAGGCCACGTAGACATGTCAGGAAGAATCTCATGACGAACAGATCTTGTCGGCACCCGATCGGAAAAGTAACGGAGTTCGTGACCTGTTCAACACCCCCTCACGCACGCGCCACCATGGTTGCCGAGCGGGCAGGCCCGGCCACCCGAGCCGGGCCTGCCCCGGAAAGTCAGGGCTTGAGGCGTACGACTTGGGGGTCGTGGTCGCTGGCCTGGTCGGCGAACTCGGCGTTGGTGTGGACGATGTCGTACTCGTAGCCGGTCAGCGACGGGCTCAACAGGGTGTGGTCGAGCACCTGGGAGTTGCCCTGGTAGACGTAGGTGTAGCGCTCGGCGGCCGGGAGGGTGCCGGCCAGCGGGGTGAGCACACCGCCGTCGGTCAGGGTCGACATGGTGCCGGAGAACTCGAAGTCGTTGATGTCACCGAGGACCACCACCCGGGCCGTGGACTGCACGGCGAGCAGCTGCTTGACGAAGGTGTTGACCTGGGCGGCCTGCTGTGCGCGCTGAGACTCGGAGGCGCGGGTGGGCGGCTGGTAGCGGGCGTACAGCGGCTGGTCACCGCCCTTGGAGTTGAAGTGGTTGGCGACGACGAAGACCGTTTTGCCCTGGAAGGTGAACTCGCCGGCCAGCGGTTTGCGGCTGTTGTCCCAGGCGGAGTGGGCCGGGTCGATACGGCCGGGCGACACCGAGAGGGCGGCGGTGCCGTTGCTGTCCACGACCGAGACGGCGGTGGTGGCGTCACCACCGGGGCGGTCTGTGAAGCCGACACGGGCGGGGTTGTAGAGGAAGCCGACGCGGATGTTGCCGCCGGGCTCTCCGCCGTCCGCGTCGTCCTGCGGGTCGATCTGCCGGTACGCGTACGCGGGGCCGCCCGCCGCGGTGATGGCGTCGGTCAGCTTCGTGTAGGTCTGGTCGGCGGCGACCACGCTGTCGTTGGTGGCCCCGTTGTTGTCCTGGATCTCCTCCAGGGCGATGATGTCCGGTGAGGCGAGGTTGGTGACGATTCCGGTGGCCAGCCGGTCGAACGTGGACTGCGGGTCGGCCGGGTCCAGGTTCTCCACGTTGTAGGTGGCGACGGCGAGTTCTTCCGCTGCTTGCGCCCGGGTGGTCTCCGGGGCGAGGCGGTTGTCGGTGAGGCTGCCGAGCGCGGTGGCCTGGACGTTGTAGCCGCCGAACTGGTCGTAGTCGAGCGGACCGCTCGTGGTGCCGCTGAGCACGTCGCCGACGTCCGCGACCGGGAACGCGTCCGGGAGCAGCGACTCGACCTTGACCCGGCCGGCGTTCTGCGAGCTGTACGAGCCGTAGACGGTGCCGCCGCGCACGCTCGGGTTCTCGGCGGGCTCGGCGGTGACGAACAGCTCGTTGTACTTGGTGCTCGCGCCGACCACACGGGCGTCGGCGACCGCCACGCGCATGCCTTCCAGCGACTCGTACCGGTCGAGCGCGTAGCCGGCCGGGTCGAGCCGGAGGCCCTCGATGCTGCCGCCGGCGGCGTCCGGGGCGTACGCGTCCGGAATGGAGGAGGCGTCCAGGGTGAAGGGCGCCGGAAGTGCGTTGCCCGTGGAAGCGGTGGCGGTGATCCTCGGGCTGGTCAGCTCGGTGAGCGACTGCCCGCCGTCCGCGGAACCGCCCGGGTAGTACTCGGAGACGGTGCCCCTGACGGTCACCTCGTTACCGACCTCGGTGGGGGGCGTGGTACGGCCGGTGTACGCGAAGACCGCCTCACTGGTGGCCGGGTCGCCGTCCCCGGCGGGGTCCTGGATCCAGAAACCCTGCGACGAACCGGTGGAGCGGACTGCGGTGACGATGCCGGTGACCGTCACGCTCTGGCCGTCGTACGGGGAGACACGGGTGGTGCCCTGGACGGCGGCGATGGTCACCGCTGCGGCCGAGGCCGGCTGAGGGACGGCGAGCAGTCCCAGGGCCAGGGCTCCGGTCAGGGCCGAGGCCAGCGGGCCGGGCCGGACAGCCCCGTGCCGTATCGATGATCTGATGCGTATGGCGTCCATGCGGGTGACTCCTTCGGAGAGGGCCGGCGCGAACTCGCCGGGGCGGCAAACCTGTTGTAGTGGCGGATGATGTCGGCGAGGCGGCCTGGAGATGTTCTACGCGTGTAAACCTCCGTGGTTCCCCCGCGCCACGGCGGTCCGTGCCACCGCACCCACGCGACCGGCCGCCCCGCGGCAGGCGCGGGGCGGCCGTCGGACCGCAGGCTGTCAGAACAGGGAGTACAGCAGCTTGTTCGGCGAGCCGCTGCCTGCGCTTTTCACGACGCCGCCGGTGGCGTTGGCCGCCAGCGCGTCACTCACCTGCGCCGGAGTGGCCGACCGGTTGGCCGCCAGGTAGAGCGCGGCGACTCCTGCGGCATGCGGGGTGGCCATCGAGGTGCCGCTGATGGTGTTGGTGGAGGTGTCGCTGCTGTTCCAGGCCGAGGTGATGCCCACGCCGGGGCCGAACAGGTCCAGGCAACTGCCGTAGTTGGACCAGGAGGCCTTGGTGTCGGTCTTGTCCGTGGCACCGACCGTGATCGCCTCCGGAACGCGGGCCGGCGAGGACTTGCAGGCGTCCTGCGCTATGCCGACGAGGTTGCCGTTGCCCGCCGCGACCGCGTAGCTGACGCCGGAGGCGATCGAGTTCTGCACGGACGCGTCGAGGGAGGAGCTTGCGCCGCCGCCCAGGCTCATGTTGGCAACCGCCGGCTTGACGGCGTTGGCCGTCACCCAGTCGACGCCGGCGATGACACCGGAGATGGTGCCCGAGCCGCCGCAGTCGAGCACCCGCACGCCAACGATCGAGGCCTCCTTGGCCACGCCGTACGCCGATCCCGCGGCGGTCCCCGCGACGTGGGTGCCGTGGCCGTTGCAGTCGTTCCCGTTCTGTCCGTCGCCGACGGTGTCGGTGCCGATGCTCGCGCGCCCGCCGAAGTCGCTGTGGCTGGCCCGCACCCCGGTGTCGATAACGTACACATGCACCGCGGAGGCGGTGGTGTTGTACGTGTACGTCCCGTTCAGCGGCAGTGCGCGCTGGTCGACGCGGTCGAGCCCCCAGGTGGCGTTCGACTGGGTGGCCGAGAGCCGGACCTCGGCGTCCTGCTCGACATAGGCGACGCGGGGGTCGGCGGCGAGCCGGTGGGCCTGGGCAGCAGTCATCTTCGCGGAGAAGCCGCGCACCGAGGAGCGGTAGACGTGGGTGAGGCTGCCGTCGTACTGGCCGGTCAGCTGTTGCGCGGTCGTCCGGACCGACGGGCCGGGGGTGTCCTTGAATACCGCTATCCAGCTGTCGGGTATCGCGGTTGCCGCGGGGGCCGTGCGGACGTCGGGGCGGTCCGCACCCTGTGCGGGGGAGGCTGCGAGCAGGCTTGCGGCGAGGGCGGCGGCGGGGACGAGTGTGCAGAGTCGTCGCACAAGGAGTCTCATGATGATGGGCCAGACCTTTCGTTGTCCGGATTACGGGCAATTCGGGCCGTGCGGTACTGCTGCCGCTCGGGGTCGCCGAGCGGCTCTCAGCAAGTGTTGGCCAGGCCGCACCCGGGACCGGCGTACGGGCCTTGACAGCTCCCTCCTGGCGTGAACTGAAGTCGTTCGGATCGCGGTTACCTTGCCACGGGCGGCGACACGCAACAAGAGATTTGACTGAACTCGGTCAATTAAACGGAGCCGCCTGGTCCGGCCCCGTTCACCTCGGAACAGCAGGCCGCAGGGCCGTTGCGTTCGGCGACGGGGTGTGCCGGGCCGACCGGCCCGCATGGCCCAGGTGACAGAAGTGTCCAGCGCCTGCACCAACGACTCAACGTCGGCCGGCCGGTTCCCCGCCTCCATCGCGGCGTGCACATCCTCCGGCCGCAGGTGCACGGCGAACCGTTCCCAGTCAGTGAGCAGGAGTGAGTGTTGGGCCCGCGTCCCGGTACTGCGTGCGTCCCGAACGGTTTTGGATGCACTGGTCTCCCGCGTTCCTCGTGTGGTCCCCGCTCGGCGGCGTGCATCGTGTG
The DNA here is from genome assembly GCA_003519485.1 of Streptomyces sp. GTDB lineage: Bacteria > Actinomycetota > Actinomycetes > Streptomycetales > Streptomycetaceae > Streptomyces. The sequence continues at coordinate 19,668 of DOWQ01000184.1, forward strand.
CACGTTCCGTGACGGGTGGGCGGGTTTCCTCACGCTCGCGAGTCTCCGGTCCGGCCTGGACGGTCCGATACCCACGACGATCACTCTGGTCGTCGTGGGGCGGTGTCGTCCGTCGCCGGATCGGGTGCCCGAGGGCGCGTCGCCCGATCGCGATACCGGCGGCATCGTGACGGGACATTTTGCGGCGCGGGGTGACCAGCGGTTTTTGCCAGTGCTGGGCTCCCCACTGGGAGGTGTGGGCGGGATCGACGGCAACGATGGACAGACCTGCTTCGGCGGCCATCGAGATCAGCCGCGCTTTGAGCTTGCCGGTGGGCATGCCGGAGATCAACTGGCGGAACCGCTTCTTGCGGCCGTGCTTTTCGCGGGTCTTCTCGGCGGCGAAGTCGAGGTCTTCCATCGCGAGGGCAGCGACGCCCCACCTCTTGGCTCAGCGCACGACTTGGGTGATGGCGTGCCGGATCTGCGCGTCACGGCGATCGGCCGATCCGGACAGGTCGTAGTGGAACCGGTGCGGCTCACCGACCGGGTTGCCGTGCCGGTCGAGCCGGTAGGCGGCTGAGAGCCGGCACCTTCACATCAGACCGCGACAACCGCCTCGAGCGGAGCCCCGTCGAGAAGCGGGTGGAGGCGGTTGCGGCCGCCCAGAAATCCCAGTTCCATCAGCACGCCGACAGCGGCAACTTCAGCTCCGGCGTTGCGGACCAGCCGAATGGACGCCTCCAGGGTCCCGCCCGTGGCCAGAACGTCGTCGACGACAAGAACCCGGCTGCCGGGCGCAAAGGCGTCGCGTGGTACCTCGATCTCAGCCCGGCCGTATTCCAGTTCGTATGACTGCGCCAGCGTCGGTCCGGGAAGTTTTCCCGCCTTGCGTACTGGAACAAAACCCACTCCGGCCTTCAGGGCGACCGGTGCGGCCAGAATGAACCCGCGGGCCTCCAGGCCGACGACCTTGGTGACCTTGTGGCGGGCGGCGAGGTCCGCGAGCTCGGCCACGAGATCTGAGAAGGCCTCGGCGTCATCCAAGAGCGGGGTGATGTCCTTGAAAGTCACCCCCGGCTGGGGAAAGTCGTGAACATCACGTATCCGGCCGAGGAGCCGATTCTCCAGGGAGAGCGTCTCATCAGTCGCCATGCCAATGCGGTCCACGGACAGAGTCCTTCCTTGCTCGGGTGAGATCTACGCGGTGCGGGATGGAAAGCTGGGCGGTAATAGCGAAGCAGCAACGCACGGCCATCACGTCAGGACAACGCAGCCCCTCTGTTCGAGAGTGGAGATCCATTCGGGCAACGGGTCGATGATGTTCCACCGCAGGTCGAGTTTTTCCAGGGCGGGAAGTGCGGCCAGAGCAGCCGGCAGCTCGTCGAGGCCGTTGTTCCGCAGGTCCAGATGGGTCAGTCCGACGAGCCCGCCGATCGAATCGGGGAGCCTGCGGAGCTCGTTGTTCCGCAGGTCGAGGATCCGGAGCCGGGACAGCTGACCGATGGAATCGGGAAGTGCTGTCACATGGTTGCCCATCAACCGCAGCTCGCGCAGATCACCGAGTTCGCCCGTCTCCTCCGGGAGCCCTGACAGTTCATTGCCCATGAGGTGGGCCTCTCGCAGACTACGCAGACCACCGAAGGAGCGGGGAAGTTGCGTCAAGCGGTTGTTGTAGAGGCGCAACTCGCGCAGGGAGACCAAATTCCCGAACTGGTCCGGGAGGGACGTCAGGAGGTTGTCGGTGATGTTCAGATAGCGAAGGCGGTCCAGCCGGCACAACGAATCCGGAACCGACGTGAACTTGTTGTCACTCAGGTAGAGGTACTGGGAGAGTCCCGTCACGTCACCGAGTGCGGCGGGCAGTTCGGTCAGTTCGTTGTGCCCCAGATCGAGCGTGTGCAAATGCGTCAGTTCGCTGATCTCGGAGGGTACTGACGAGAGACGATTGTCGGCGAGATTGAGGACCCGAAGTTCGCGAAGCTTTCCGAGATCGGAGGGCACGCTCAAGAGAGCGTTCTTGTACAGGCTCAGCACTCTGATCCCGGAGAGCGCGAAGACGACATCCGGAAGACGGCTGAACTTGTTCCCGTCCACACGCAGTTCAGTGAGCCGGTGGAGACTCTTCAGGTCCGCAGGCAGGTCGTCCAGAAGGTTGAAGGAGAGATCGAGTTTCGACAGCTCCGCCAGCTCTGTCAGCGATTCGGGGACCGCATCGATCCGCTGTCCACGCGCGGACAGGGAAAGAATGTTACCTGCCGTGTCACCTGTGGCAGACGCCCATGGATATGGTGACAGAACATTATCGGCCACGAAGATTACCCTTCGGAGGGGTATTCGAAGTTTCAGTACCGGACAAGAGGGCACACGCGGCCGCCGCTGCGAATGCTGCCAAACAGCCGAGCAGGAGGAAACCCTTCACGAACTGTTGGTCGGACGACGAGGGGCCCAGGACGAGAACGAGAATCGCAAGGCCGACGCTGCCACCGAAATACTGTACCATCGTGATCAGCCCCGATCCCACGCCCTGTTGTCGCTCGGGAATCGATGCGGTGCCCATGGAGAAAGTCGCGGTATAGGCGATTCCCTGCCCAATGCCACTGACAAGAAGGCCCGGCAGGATCGCCTGCGCATACGGGATGTCAGCGGACGCCGTTATCAGGAGGAACAGCCCCGCCCCTCCCCCGGCGAATCCGATGGCGAGGGTCCACCGTTCACCGAGGCGCCCGGTCATGCGCCCGGTGACGACACTGCCCACGGGGGCGGCAGCCGCCAGTGGCACGAAGGCCAGGCCCGCGGCGAGCGGCGTGTACCCCTTGTCCTCCTGAAGCACCAGGGTCAGCAGGTAGAACTCCGCTCCGAAACTCCCCATGAACAGCGCCGCCAGGAGCGCGGCGGTCGAGAAGCGGCGATTGCGCCGTAGGGCCGACGGGATCAGTCGTACAGCGGCGCGCCGTTCGCGGTGCACGAGGAGCGCGGTGCATGCCACTGCCAGCAGGAGTGGCACGAGAAAGGCGGCGCTCAGCCACCCGTCCTCCAAGGCGTAGGTCATGCCGGTCGCCAGAAACAGGACACCGAGCGTCACCAGGACCGCCCCGTCCCATCCGACCGGTCCTCGCTCCGCCGTCGCGGTGCGCTCGGCTCGGAACACGAGGCGGGTCAGGAGCAGCGCGGCCAGGGCCAGGGGAACCGCGGACCAGAACGCCCAGCGCCAGGAGGCGACGTCGGTGACGACTCCTCCGCCGAGCACTCCCACGGTGAGCCCCGAGGCTCCGGTGGTGCTCCAGACCGCGAGTGCGCGTGTTCGTGCCCGTCCCAGTGGGAAGGTGCTCGTCAGCAGGGCCAGGGTGGACGGAGCGAGCGCCGCGGCGCCCCGGCCCTCTGCGCCGCGTGCCACGAGGAGTTGGGCGGCGTTGCCGGCCAGCCCGGCCCCCAGTGAGGACACCGCGATCACCCACAGCGCACCGACCAGCATCCGACGCGCTCCGAACAGGTCCGTCAGGCGTCCGCACACGAGGAGGAAGCCCGCGAAGGGAACCGCGTAGGCACTGACGACCCAGGGCAGCGTGGCGGTGCCGAACCGCAGTTCCTCATCGATGGAGGGCAGCGCCACGTACACGACGGAGTAGTCCAGGGCGATGAGCAACTGCGCGGTTCCCAGGACCACGAGAGCGCCGGCCCCCGCGGGTGCGTCGGCGCTGCCTGCCGGGGTCGACGACCACGCTACTCGTTGCTCGGCGGTATCCATGATCAGCCCCTGGAGAGGCCCAACACGTCCGCGCCGCGCTCGTATTTGGATTCCAGGACGGCCTCGATCCCGAAGCGATCGCTGAGCGATGCCGTCAGCGTCTCGATGAGCCGGATGAGTCGTGGGTCGTGTGCCACCTTGTCGTCGACGTGCGGATACACCGGCAGTTCGATCTTGCTGTACGTCTTCCTCACCCGCGGTTCCTCGGGCAGGCGCAGGTCGTAGACCGTGACCCGGTCCATCGAGCAGCGCAGGGCGTCCTGCTTGTCCAGCCAGACGAAGAAGGGATGGCGGTACTGCTCCAGGCCGAGGGCCGGGGACAGGTCGTTGCCCATCAGGCCGAACTTCTCGCGCAGATGAGTGCCGGGGTGCTCGATGTCCGTGCGGGCGAGCAGTCGTTTGACGGCGGCCACAGCCTCCGGGGCCGAGGGAGCGCGCTGGATGTTGGCCTTGTCCTCGCCCTCGAAGACGTACCGGTGGTCCCGTCGTACGGAGTTCTCGTCCTCGGACAGCTCGAACTCGCAGAAGGCGTGCGTCTTGATGTTGCACGTGGTGCGCAGTACGGCACCGGTCCGCAGCAGGCAGTAGTTCTCGGTGTCGTAGTAGGTCCCGGTGTTGAGCCTGGGTTCGGTGCGTGCGTAGCTCTTTTCGGCGATCTCCGCACCTGGTA
>DOWQ01000538.1:0-768 GCA_003519485.1 Streptomyces sp.
GAACCCGTCGCCCCCCGCGCCGCGAGCTCCGGTGTGGGCCTCCCGCACCCCGTCCACCCGGACGAGCGGCAGCTCCTGCTCCACGGCGCGCACCACGACCCGCACGCCGTGCTGGGCGCCCGCCCCGCCCCCGGCGGCGGTGTCCTCTTCCGCGCGCTGCGCCCGTTCGCGCACGCCGTCACCGTCGTCGGCCAGGGCCTCCGCGCCGATCTGCATTCCGAGGGCGACGGTCTGTTCGGGGGTGTCCTGCCGCTCGACGGCATCCCGGACTACCACCTCGTCGTGGCGTACGGCGACCCGGACGCCCCCGGCGACCCCGAGTTGCACGAGCAGCACGACCCGTACCGTTTCCTGCCGGCCCTCGGCGAGCTCGACCTGCACCTCATCCGCGAGGGCCGGCACGAACAGCTGTGGCAGGCCCTCGGCGCACACCCGATGACCCATCAGGGCGTGCCGGGAACCCGGTTCAGCGTCTGGGCGCCCAACGCCCGCGGCGTGCGCCTCACCGGCGACTTCACCTGCTGGAACGGCACCTGCTACCCGATGCGCTCGCTCGGCGCCTCCGGTGTCTGGGAGCTGTTCGTGCCGGGCATCGGCGAGGGGGCCGTGTACAAGTTCGAGATCACCCGCCCCGACGGCTCGNNGCACCGAGTGCCCGCCCGACACCGCCTCGGTCGTCACGTCCTCCGAGCACCGCTGGCACGACGAGGAGTGGCTGCGGCGGCGCGCCGAGCACCGCATCCACCAGTCGCCCTTCTCCGCCTACGA
>DOWQ01000538.1:800-1409 GCA_003519485.1 Streptomyces sp.
CATCCCTTCGGCGGCTCCTGGGGGTACCAGGTCACCTCCTACTACGCGCCGACCGCCCGCCTCGGCTCCCCCGACGACTTCAAGTACCTCGTCGACGCCCTGCACCGGGAGGGCATCGGAGTCATCATGGACTGGGTGCCCGCGCACTTCCCGAAGGACGACTGGGCGCTCGCGCGGTTCGACGGCACCCCGCTCTACGAGCCCGCCGACCCGGCCCGCGCCGAGCACCCCGACTGGGGGACGCTCGAGTTCGACTACGGGCGTACGGAGGTCCGCAACTTCCTCGTCGCCAACGCCGTCTACTGGTGCGAGGAGTTCCACATCGACGGCCTGCGGGTGGACGCCGTCGCCTCGATGCTCTATCTCGACTACTCGCGCGAGGGCGGCGACTGGACGCCCAACCAGAACGGCGGCCGGGAGAATCTCGACGCCGTCGCGTTCCTCCAGGAGATGAACGCGACCGTCTACCGGCGCTGCCCCGGCGTCGTCACCATCGCCGAGGAGTCCACCGCCTGGAACGGCGTCACCCGCCCCACCCACCACACCGGCCCCGACGGCCTCGGCGGCCTCGGTTTCGGGCTGAAGTGGAACATGGGCTGGATGCACGAC
>DOWQ01000538.1:1440-10291 GCA_003519485.1 Streptomyces sp.
ACGACGAGGTCGTGCACGGCAAGCAGGCGCTGGTCTCGAAGATGCCCGGCGACTGGTGGCAGCGGCGCGCCAACCACCGCGCGTATCTCGGCTTCATGTGGGCGCATCCGGGCAAGCAACTGCTTTTCATGGGGCAGGAGTTCGCCCAGGGGGCGGAGTGGTCGGAGGCACACGGGCCGGAGTGGTGGCTGACGGACGACACGTACGTCGCGGCGGGCGACCACCGGGGCGTGCGCGACCTCGTCCGGGACCTCAACCACGTCTACGCCGCCGAGCCGGCCCTCTGGGAGCGGGACACCGACCCGTCCGGCTTCACCTGGGTCGACGGCGACGCGGCGGAGGACAACGTCTTCGCCTTCCTCCGGCACGACGCCGACGGCTCACCGCTGCTGTCCGTCAGCAACTTCTCGCCGGTCGTGCGCCACGGCTACCGCATCGGCGTGCCCGGCGAGCACACCGGCTGGCGGGAGATCCTCAACACCGACGCCGCGGACTACGGCGGCAGCGGCATCGCCAACCAGGACCCGGTCAAAACCGAGGCCACCGCCTGGCACGGCCGCCGCTCCAGCATCCTGGCGACCCTGCCGCCCCTGGCCACGGTCTGGCTCCGGCCGGCCTGACCCCGCCGCCCGGCCGCACCGCGATCGCCGGGGCCCGTGCAGGTGAGCCTGTACGGGCCCCGGCGGACGTCCGGCCCCGGGTGCCCGGTCAACCGTCGTCGGGCAGCAACCGGAAGGACGTGTGCCGGGTAAGGGGACGCATCGCGCGGAAGTCCCGTCGGTCCAGCGTCAGTACGACATCGGTACGGAACTCCGAGGCCAGCACGACGTTGACCGCGTCGGCGAGATCCAGGTCAAGTCCCCCGTACCGGCTCTGGACCGCACGGGCCGCGTCCAGGATCTCCCCGGTGACTTCCGGAACCAGGAACCGCAGGCTGCGGACCTGTCCGAGAAGGAAGCCGATGACCTTTGTTCTGGCCGGGGACCCGAAGCGGGCCTTGGCCAAGTGGTCGACCTCCGCGAGGACCAGCGGGGACATGACCACGGTTCCGGCCTCGCCCAGCGCCACCCGGCAGTCGGTCGACTCAGTCGCGTTCCGGTCGAAGGCGGCGATGATTCCAGAGGTGTCCGCAACTACGATCACCGGGGAGCCGAACCGTCTGCGACGGCCCGGGTGACGTCCTCGCCGGCGACCGGCTCACCGCTGCCGTCGAACGTCGGCCAGTCCAGCGGTTCGTCCCACACCCGGTTCGCCATGGCCGCGAGGTGGATGCCCTCGCGGATGATTTCCGCTTCCGAGATATTGCGGCGTCGGGCCGCTTCCTTGATCAGCGCGAGGTCCTCGGGGTCCGCGTAGACATTCGTCCGCTTCATAGACATGTACCAACACTAGCACATGTACTACATCGACCCCCGGCGGGCAAAGGGCGGCGCCCCTCCGGCGGTCGGGGGAAACCGTCGGAGGGGCGCCTGGAGGATGGTCCTTGCCGGCCGGGGTCAGACCCCGACCTTCTCCTTGGTGCCGCCGTCGGCCGGACCGGCCGGGACGTCGGCCTCGACCGCCGGCTCCCCGGCCGGCTCACCGTGGCCGTCGACGACCGTGCTCTCGTCGAAGGGGATCCGGCCGGCCAGGACGTCGTCCACCCGGACCTTGTCGATCTCCTTCGTCCAGGTGCCGACGAGAACCGTGGCGACCATGTTGCCCGCGAAGTTGGTGAGGGCGCGGGCCTCACTCATGAAGCGGTCGATGCCGACGATGAGGCCGACGCCGTCGACCAGTTCCGGCCGGTGCGACTGCAGACCGCCCGCGAGGGTGGCCAGCCCCGCGCCGGTGACGCCCGCCGCGCCCTTCGACGCGATGACCATGAAGAGGAGCAGCGAGATCTGCTGGCCGATGGAGAGCGGGTCGCCCATGGCCTCGGCGATGAACAGCGAGGCCATCGTCAGATAGATCGCGGTGCCGTCGAGGTTGAAGGAGTAGCCGGTCGGGATGGTGATGCCGACGACCGGCTTGCTGACGCCCAGGTGCTCCATCTTCGCGATCGAGCGCGGCAGCGCCGTCTCGGAGGAGGAGGTGGAGAGGATCAGCAGGAACTCCCGGCCGAGGTACTTCAGCAGCGAGAAGATGTTCACGCCCGCGACCAGCCGCAGCAGGGTGCCGAGCACGACGAACACGAACAGCACACAGGTGACGTAGAAGCCGATCATGATGACGGCGAGCGACTTGAGCGCGTCCAGCCCGGTCTCGCCGACGACCGCCGCGATCGCGCCGAAGGCGCCGACCGGCGCGGCCCACATGATCATGGCCAGCACCTTGAAGACCAGCCGCTGGATGTGGCCGATGCCGCGCAGGACCGGCTCGCCGGCCGTACCCATCGCCTGCAGCGCGAACCCGACGAGCAGGGCGACCAGCAGGGTCTGGAGGACCTCGCCCTCGGTGAAGGCGGAGACCAGGGTGGTCGGGATGATGCCGACCAGGAATTCCACGGTGGTCTCGGCCTCTCCCCCCGCCTGTGCGGCGCCGGTGCTCGCCGCGGCCTCGGTCAGGTTGAGGTCGACGGCCGGCAGCAGGTTGGCGACGACGATGCCGATGGCGAGCGCGACGGTCGACATGACCATGAAGTAACCGAGCGCGAGCCCGCCCACGGCGCCGACCTTTGCGGCCTTGCGGACCGAGCCGACGCCCAGCACGATCGTGCAGAAGATGATCGGCGAGATCATCATCTTGATGAGGTTGACGAAGCCGGTGCCGAGGGGCTTGAGCTCGGTGGCCACGCCGGGTGCCACGAACCCCACGAGGATGCCCGCGAGTACCGCGCCGATCACGGCGATGTAGAGGTAATGGGTCTTGTCCCGCTTGGTTCGACCGCTCTCCGGCGGGGTCTGCACAGCCATCGGCCGGCCTCCTAGTCCTGCGTCCTGATCCAGCGTTCCGGCACCCGCGAATGGCGTGCCGTACGTGCGGCTCACGTCCTGGACGATCCTGGCGAATATCCACCACCGGGTTACCGGGGTCACCCTTGTGTTCATTTCGTTCACGGACTGTTTTCGGCCATCCGGGAACCGCCAGGCAGACTGGACAGCATGCGTGTACCCCGCCCCCGTAGCCTGGCCGGCCAGCTCTTCGCCATGCAGGTCGTGCTGGTCGCCGTCGTCGTGGTCGGCTGCGCGGTGTTCACCTACCTGGCGGACCGGGGACAGGCCACGGACTCGGCCCGGCTCCAGGCCATGGCCACGGCGCGGACGATCGCCGACTCTCCGTCCGTGGCCGAGGCGATCCGCAGCGACGACCCGACAGCCGTGCTCCAGCCGTACGCCGAGCGGGTCCGGCACGACACCGGCGTCACCTTCATCACGATCATGGATCCGGACCGGATCCGCTGGACGCACCCGGAGCCGGACCGGATCGGCGAGGAGTTCCTGGGCCACACGGCCCCGGCCCTGGCGGGCGGCACCTTCTCCGAGACGTACACCGGCACGCTCGGGCCCTCGGTGCGGGTGGTGACGCCGGTGTGGGACGGCGACCGGATCGTGGGGCTGGTCAGCGCCGGCATCACGGTCGAGACGATCAGTGCCCAGGTACACCGGCAGATGGCCGTGCCGGCCGCGGTCGCGCTCGCGGCGCTGCTGCTGGGCGGCCTCGGCACCTATGTGGTCAACGCGCGGCTGCGCCGCCACACTCATGGCATGAACGCGGCCGAGCTGAGCCGGGTGCACGACTACCACGAGGCCGCCCTGCGCGCGGTCCGCGAGGGGCTACTGATGCTGGACGGCAAGCGGCGGATCGCGCTGGTCAACGACGGCGGCCGGGAGCTGCTCGGGCTGGGCCGTGACGCGGTCGGCCGGTACGTCGACGAGCTGGGCCTGCCCGCCCCGCTGACCGGCGCGCTGCTGGCCACCGAGCCGCGCGTCGACGAGGTGCACCTGACCGCCGAGCGAATCGTGGTGGTGAACACCTCCCCGGTCTCCGGCGGCGAGCAGCGCGGCACGGTGGTCACCCTCCGCGACCATACGGAGCTCCAGTCGCTCTCCGGCGAGCTGGACTCGGTGCGCGGCTTCGCCGAGGCGCTGCGCTCGCAGGCGCACGAGGCGGCGAACCGGCTGCACACCGTGGTGTCGCTGATCGAGCTGGGCCGGGCGGACGAGGCGGTGGAGTTCGCCACCGCCGAGCTGGAGCTGGCGCAGGCCCTGACCGACCAGGTGGTCGCGGCGGTCGGCGAGCCGGTGCTGGCGGCCCTGCTGCTCGGCAAGGCGGCGCAGACGAACGAGCGCGGGGTGGAATTCGTACTGACCCGGGACAGCCGGATCGACGACGGCGTGCTGCCGGACTCCCTGCCGGCCCGGGACCTGGTGACGGTGCTCGGCAATCTGATCGACAACGCGGTGGACGCGGTCGCCGGGGAGGGCTCCGGCTCGGAGTGGTCGCACGACGCGCGCCCCCGGGTCACGGTCACCGCGCGGGCCACGGACGAGGAGCTGCTGCTACGGGTCCACGACACGGGCCCGGGTATCGAAGCGGACGCGGCGGACGAGATGTTCGAGCGCGGCTGGACGACGAAGACGCCCCGGCCGGGTGCCGGGGCGGGCCCGGGGCGCGGGCTCGGCCTCGCGCTGGTCCGGCAGGCGGTGCGCCGCAACGGCGGGACCGTGGCCGGGGCCACGGCGGAGAGCGGCGGCGCGGAGTTCACCGTACGGCTGCCGCTGGGCGTGCAGGTGGCGTCGTGACCGGGCGGGCGCCCATCCGGGTGCTGGTCGTGGAGGACGACCCGGTGGCGGCGGACGCACACGCGCTGTACGTGGAGCGGGTGCCCGGCTTCACGGTGGCGGGCACCGTGCACTCCGGGAGCGCGGCGCGGCGGCATCTGGACCGTGACCCGGTGGATCTGCTGCTGCTCGATCTGTATCTGCCGGACGGCCACGGCCTGGGCCTGCTGCGGTCGCTGCGGGCCGCGGGCCGTACGGCGGACGTGATCGCGGTGACCTCGGCGCGGGATCTGGAGCTGGTCCGCGAGGGAGTCTCGCTCGGGGTGGTGCAGTACGTGCTGAAGCCGTTCGCCTTCGCGACGCTCCGGGACCGGCTCGTGCGGTACGCCGATTTTCGCGCGTCGGCGGGCGAGGCCAGCGGACAGGAGGAGGTGGACCGGGCCCTGTCGGCGCTGCGCGCTCCGCAGCCGGCGGCGCTGCCGAAGGGGCTGAGCGGGCCGACGTTGGAGGCGGTGACCGTGGCCCTCCGCGCGTCGGGCGGGACGGGGCTGACGGCACAGGCGGCGGGCGAGGCGGTCGGCATCTCCCGCATCACGGCGCGCCGCTATCTGGAGCACCTGGTGGACGCGCAACGGGTGGAACGGCGGCCGCAGTACGGGCAGGTGGGGCGCCCGGAGCTGTGCTACCGCTGGCTGGGTGCGCGCTGAGCCGGCTTGTTCGAGCAGGCTGCCGGGCGGCCGGGGCGACCTGTCCCGACCGCCGAGGACCGGCCCGGACCACCCCCGGCCCGCGCCCCGCCTCGCCCGGACTGGATCGGCCCGGATCGGCCCGGATCGGCCCGGATCGGCACCAGCAGATCCTCCATCGGTCCGGGCGGGCCCCGGTCGGCGGTTCCCCCAAGTCCCCGCGTTGGCGGTACGCACCGTAGTCCCGCCGGTCCCCGGATCCGTACGGTGTGCCCCGTGCCACCACCACCGCCACCACCGCCACCGCCACCGCCGCCCTCCGGATCCAGGCCTCCGCCCTTCGACGCCGTCACGGCGCGACGGCTGCGGGAAGCCCTCGATCTGACCCATGCCCATGTCGCGTACGGCATCCGGACGGCGTACGGCATACCGGTCGGCCCGGCATCCGTCGCCGCGTGGGAGCGCGGAGAAGGGGCGCCGACCGAGGCCGAGCTGATGGCCCTGGCCGGGGCCCTGTGGTGTTCGCCCGGAGAGCTGCTGGGCGCGCCGGGAACCCTGCGCGAGCACCGGATGGCGCGCGGGGTGGCCCCGACGGACCTGGCCCTGCGGATCGGCATGGACCCGGCTGCCTACGAGCGGGCGGAGCGCACCGGCCGGTGGACCGGCGACGACCGGCAGACCGCCGCGCTCACCGAGGCCCTGGAGCTGCCGCTGCCGGCTGTCACAGAGGTGACCGGCCGGGCCGACGCGCTGGCGGAGCTGCTGCGCCGCGCGGTCACCACGCGCTGGCAGGCGTACGTCAAGCCGGTCGCCAAGCTGCTGCCGGTGCCCCGAAAGCAGGTGGCGGAGGCGCTGCGGGAGCTGCACTCCGACTACCAGTCACGGATGGTCGCCACCCTCACCTGGGACACCGGCACGAGCACGGGCGCCGGCGCGGCGGGCGAGGCCGGCGAGGCCGGACATGCCTTTCTCGACGATGTGCCGGCGCACTTCTGGGCCCGGCTGTCCCCGCGGGGCAGGCACTCGGCACACGGGGCGCGGCCCGAACAGGCCCGGCTGAGCCGCCGCGTTCACGCGTATTGACCTGACATGAGAGGCGACCGTACGGTCACCGGGCAGTCACAGCACCACTCACAGCACCCCCGTTCGTGCTGAAGGAGGCCGTGCCCGTGCGCCCCACCGCTCCGCTGATCCTCGTGACCGCCCTGGCCGCCCTCGCCCTCACCGCGTGCGGCGGCGGATCGGCGAGCGATTCCGACACCCTCGAAGTGGCCTACAACCGCTCCACCGACAACACCGTCCGGTTCAAGGACAATCATCTGTCGGATGTGAAGAAGCAGTTCGAGAAGGCCCACCCCGGCAAGAAGGTCAAGCTCGTCCCGATCCAGGCGGCGGACAACGACTACGCCACCAAGGTCCAGCAGATGATGCGCTCCCCCAGCACCGCGCCGGACCTGGTCTACGAGGACACCTTCCGCATCAACTCCGACATCAAGGCCGGCTATCTGCGGCCGCTGGACGGATATCTGAAGGACTGGAAGGACTGGGACCGCTTCGCCGACACGGCGAAGACCGCGGCGAAGGCCGAGGACGGGAGGACGTACGGCGTGCCGGACGGCACGGACACCCGCGGCCTCTGGTTCAACAAGGAGATCTTCGCGAAGGCGGGCCTGCCGGCCGACTGGCGGCCCGCGGACTGGGACGCGGTCCTGGACGCGGCGCGGACCATCAAGGAGAAGGTCCCCGGCGTCATGCCGCTCAACGTCTACACCGGCAAGGGCCCGGGCGAGGCCGCGGTCATGCAGGGCTTCGAGATGCTGCTGTACGGCACGGGAGAGGAGCCGCTGTACGACGCCGGGCAGAAGAAGTGGGTGTCCGGCAGCCAGGGCTTCCGGGACGCCCTGAAATTCGTACGGACCGTCTACTCCGAGGGGCTGGGCCCGGAGCCGTCGGACGCGCTCGACCCGAATGTGGGCACGACCGTCGCCAACGAGTGGCTGCCCGAGGGCAAGCTGGCCATCAGCCTCGACGGCTCCTGGCTGGGGCAGAACTGGCTGGAGACCGGCGGCAAGCCGTGGCCCGAGTGGTCGCGGACGCTGGGGCAGACGGCGATGCCCACCCAGCGGGGCGGCGACCCGGGGAAGGTGAGCATGTCCGGCGGCTGGACCTGGGCGATCCCGCAAAAGGCCAAGAATCCCGATCTGGCCTGGGAGTTCATCGAGACGCTGCAGACACAGGAGAACGCCACGCGGTGGTGCGTGGTCGGCGCGCAGATCGCGGTCCGCGACGACGTCGCCGAGGACCCGGAGTACCGGAAGTCGATGCCGGGCATCGACTTCTTCACCGGCCTGGTGGAACATTCCCACTACCGGCCGGCGCTGCCCGTCTACCCTCAGGTGTCCTCCGCCATCGGTGAGGCGATGGAGTCGGTCACGACGGGCGACGCGTCCGCCGAGAAGGCCGCGAAGTCCTACGACGAGCAACTCGAATCGATCACCGACGGCGCGGTGGTCAGCAGGACAGGGTGAGCATCCCGGGCCACCGGGGCGCGCTGCGCTGGCTGCCGGTCGCCCCGGCCACCGCTCTCCTGCTGTTGTTCCTCGCCGGTCCGATCGGCTACTGCGTGTGGATCGCCTTCACCAACATGCAGCTGACGGGCTCGTCGTCCACGGACTTCGTCGGTCTGGACAACTTCCGGCGGGCCTTCGCGGACGACGACTTCCGCAACGCCGTCGTGCTGACGCTCGTCTTCACCCTGATCTCGTCGATCCTCGGGCAGAACACCCTGGGGCTGGCGCTGGCCGGGCTGATGCAGCGCGCCTCCCGGCCGGTCCGTACCGTCACCGGCTCGATCGTGATCGCCGCCTGGGTGCTGCCGGAGATCGTGGCGGGCTTCCTGCTCTACGCCTTCTTCCGCCGCGAGGGCACGCTCAACGCGGTGCTGGACTGGCTCCAGCTGCCGTCCCAGAACTGGCTGTACACGCTGCCGATCCTCGCCGTGTCGTTCGCCAACGTCTGGCGCGGCACGGCCTTCTCGATGCTCGTCTACTCCGCCGCACTGTCGGAGATCCCCAAGGAGATCACGGAGGCCGCGCAGGTGGACGGCGCCCGCGGCAGGCAGCGGCTGTGGCATGTGACGCTGCCGATGATCCGCCGTTCGATCGGCACCAATCTGATGCTGAACACGCTGCAGACGCTGTCGGTGTTCGGGCTGATCTGGGCCATGACCCGCGGCGGGCCGGGCAACCGCAGCACGACCCTGCCGGTGTTCATGTACGACCAGGCGTTCATGAAGAGCCTGATCGGCTACGGCACGGCGGTGGCGCTGCTGCTCCTGCTGGTGGGGGCGCTGTTCTCGGTGGCGTATCTGCGCCTGATGCGCGAGGAGGTGTGAAGCCGTGCCGCTGAGCGCCCTGCTGTCCCGCGTGCCGTCCCGCGTGCTGTCCCGCGTGCCGTCCCGCG
>DOWQ01000298.1:0-4040 GCA_003519485.1 Streptomyces sp.
GGCGCGGTCGCCGGCGCGGGCGGGCAGGGCCGGAATGGCCCCGGACGCCTCGATCGCGAGCAGCCGGCGGCCTTCGAGGGCGCTGGCCCGCTCGGTCTCCGCGGTGGCGTAGCGGCGCAGCAGACCGGCGTGTTCGTTGCGCAGCCGGGCCAGCTCCGAGCGCTTGGCGCGGAGTTTGCCCTCGAGGCCGACGCGCAGCTCGCGGGCCTCCTCGAGGTCCGTCTCGAGTTCGGCGATGTGTTCCTCGGTGCGCCATTCGTCGCGCACGCGGGCGCGGCGGAGTTCGGCGACGTTCCTGCCCGCGGCGCGGTCCCAGCTGCGCATCAGGACCGCGCCGGTCACGGCAGCCGCCGCCGCGGCCGCCACGAGCACGCGGAGCGTCACCGGATCGCCGGTCAGCAGGGCACCGGCCCCGCAGGCGAGTGACACGCCGATCACGGTCGAAGGTGGCAGGAGCCGGTGCAGGGGTGGCGAATGGCGGTGGCGTCCACGTGGCATGGCCAGAAACTTACCGTGCGTCCGAGGTGCGTGGGACACTGGCCACCAATCTGTTTTCGGGTGGTTACTTCTCCAACAAACCCTTCGAGCGCAAGTACTCCTCCGCGACATCGGCGGGCTTCAGCCGGTCGGCGTCCACCTGACGGTTCAACTCGATCAGGTCCTCGGTCGTGAGAACCTTTGTCAGCTTGCCCAGCGCGGCTTCCACGGCCTTGCCGCCGGCATCCTTCGCGTTCACCACGGGGAGCACATTGTCGGCGTTCTGCAGGTTCTTGTCGTCGTCCAGCAGCACCAGGCCGAAGTCCTCCAGCGTGGCGTCGGTCGTCGTGGTCAGCACCATCTGGTCGGTGCCGTCCGCGACGGCCTGCTTGGCCTGCGTGGTGCCGACGCCCTTCGGGTCGACGCCGGTGATGTCTATGCCGTACGTCTTCTCCAGGCCGGGCCGGCAGAACGGCCGGGTGTCGCACTCGTCGCCCGCCGCGAGTTCGATCTTCTCGCCGGACGCACCGAGGTCGGACAGCGTTTCAAGATCGTGTTCAGCGGCGAATTCCTCGGTCACGGCGAAGGCGTTCTGATCGACGGCCTCTCCCGCCGGAAGAACCTTGAGACCGCGCGGTTCGGCGAGCTTCTTGAGAGCTTCGACGGTGCTGTCCTTGTCGGCGGAAGCGACGGGTGCCGCATCCGGCCCGTTCTTCTTGCCGTTGAGGAATTCGGCGAGCGTCGCCGCGTATTCCGGCACGACGTCGATCCGGCCCTTCTCCAGGGCCGGTTCGTACAGTTCACGGTTCTTCAGCGTCTTCACCGAGGCGTCGTATCCGGCGTCCTGGAGCAGCTGCGCGTAGAGCTCGGCCATCAGCGTCGACTCGGTGAAGCCGGCCGAGCCGACCACCAGGGAGCCCTTGTCGCCGGCGCCGGACTCGCCGCCGCTGCCCGACTCCTCCAGGCTGCTGCTGCCACCGCCGCAGCCGGCCAGGCCCGCAGTCAGCGCGACGGCTCCGCCTGCGGCGAGCAGTGCGCGCGCGGCGCGCCTGCCGAGTGACGTGTCGGTCATCGGAATCACCATCCAGTTGGTACGGAATCAGGTACGGGAGCAAGTGCCGGGAGCGGCTGTACGCCCTGGCGGATCCGCAAGCGGGGAGGTAGCAGGGATACGGCAGCAGGGGTACCGGAACGGGCGTACGCCCGCGGATACGCAGGCGGGTTCCGGCACCGGGCGGCCGGCGGGCGGACGGTCATGTCGACGGCCCGATCCGGGCGCCGAGCGGGGTGCGGGCGGTGCCGGCCGTACGGGCTCCGGTCCGGCGGCGGCGCATCGGGTCGAGCAGCCACTGCGCCAGCGCGAGCAGCGCCTCGACGAGCAGCGCCAGCGCGGCCACCAGAATCGCCCCGGCCACCACCTGCGGGGTGTTGTAGGTGTTGAAGCCGGCCGTGATGATCCGGCCCAGCCCGCCGCCGCCCGGCAGCGCGGCGAGCGTGGCCGTCGCGACCACCTGGATCGCCGCCGAGCGCACCCCCGTCATGATCAGTGCGAAGGCGAGCGGGAGTTCGACCCGGACGAGCAACTGCGCGCCCGACATGCCCATCCCGCGCGCCGCCTCGACGACATCCCGGTCCGCCTCGCGCATCCCGACGTAGGCGTTCGTCAGCAGCGGGGGCACCGCGAACAGCACCAGCGCGATGATCGTCGGCAGGTCGCCCTGCCGGCCGAGCGGGGTGAGGGCGAGCAGCACCAGCACCGCGAAGGTCGGCACCGCGCGCCCGGCGTTGGAGATGTTGACCGCGAGCGCGCCGCCCTTGCCGAGGTGGCCGAGACACAGCGCGACCGGCAGCGCGATCAGGCAGGCCACGACGAGGCACACCACCGTCAGCCAGACGTGCTCGGCGAGCCGCTGGCCCGCGCCCGTACCGCCCGCCCAGTTGGCGCCGGTCGTCAGCCAGCTCCAGGCGTCCGTCATCGCGTCCACCGGTTCAATCCGCCTTCACCTTTGCCGTACGGGACGGGGCCGGGCGCGGCCGGTGGGGGCCGGCGCCCCGGAGCCGCCGGCCACGGCCGCCGGTCCGCGTCCAGGGAGTCAGCAGCCGCTGCACACCGAGCAGCAGCACATCGGCCAGCACGGCCAGCACCACGCAGATCACGGAGGCCGTCAGCACCTCGGCCTTGAAGAAACTGTCCATGCCCGTGTAGATGAGGTTGCCCAGGCCGCCGTAGCCGACGATCGCGCCGACCGTGGTGAGCGAGACCGCCGAGACCGTGGCGATCCGTATCCCGGCCATCAGCGCGGGCAGCGCGAGCGGGAGCTCCACTTCGAACAGCAGCCGCACCGGTCCGTACCCCATCCCGAGGGCGGCCTCCCGCGCCTCGGCCGGCACGCCCTCCAGACCGGCCAGGATGTTCCGCACCAGCACCGTCAGGGAGTAGAGCACCAGGCCGGTCACCACCACGGAGGCCGACAGCCCGAACACCGGCATCAGCAGGGCGAACATGGCCAGCGAGGGCACCGTGTACAGCACGGTCGTGAGCCCGAGCACCGGCCCCGCGAAGCCGCGCCGGCGGCGCGCCAGCAGCGCGAGCGGGAACGCCAGCAGCAGCCCGAGCGCGACCGAGGCCAGCGCGATCACCACATGCTCCCCGGTGGCGTCCAGCAACTCCTGGGAGCGCGTGCGGACATACTCCGCGCAGATCCAGTCGTTCGCCGCCAGACAGTCCCGCTCGCTCACGCCCGTCCATCTCCCCCGTGCGGACCGTTCAATGCCTCGGCGACACTATCCCGCACCGCTGACACGCTGTCCCGGCCCTGCCGCGCCCCAATATGCTCGTCGTAAGATCCCGGTCGTCCCGGTCCGGTACCCGGTCGGGTCCGGGCCCGACACCCGGCCAGGTCCGGGTCCGCTCCCGGTCGGGGCCGGTCCGGGTACCGCTCCGGCCCGCCGCCGTCACCATGGGGACCGATGATCCGCTTCGAGCACGTCACCAAGCGCTACGACGACGGCACGACCGCCGTGGACGACCTCTCCTTCGAGGTCGCCGAGGGGGAGTTGGTCACGCTCGTCGGGCCGTCCGGCTGCGGCAAGACGACCACCATGAAGATGGTCAACCGGCTGATCGAGCCGACCTCCGGGCGGATCCTGCTCGACGGCGAGGACATCTCCGCGGTCGACCCGGTGCGGCTGCGCCGACGCATCGGCTACGTCATCCAGCAGGTCGGCCTGTTCCCGCACCGGACAGTGCTCGACAACACCACCACCGTGCCCCATCTGCTGGGCCGGCCGCGCAAACAGGCCCGGGCACGTGCCGCGGAGCTGCTCGACCTCGTCGGCCTCGACCCGTCCGTCCACGGCGACCGCTATCCCGACCAGCTCTCCGGCGGCCAGCGGCAACGGGTCGGCGTCGCCCGGGCACTGGCCGCGGACCCGCCGGTACTGCTGATGGACGAGCCGTTCGGGGCGGTGGACCCGGTGGTCCGCGAGCATCTGCAGAACGAGTTCCTGAAGCTCCAGGCGACCGTTCGCAAAACGGTCCTCTTCGTCACCCACGACATCGA
>DOWQ01000298.1:4131-4329 GCA_003519485.1 Streptomyces sp.
GGCCGTCGTCCTGGACGACTCCGACAACCTGCACGGCTGGCTCTCGTCCGCCGCCGCCACCCCGGCCGCGGAGGGAACCGTCCGGGACCACGCCCGCCGGATGGAGGCGTGGCTGCCGGTCGGTGCCTCCCTCAAACAGGCGTTCAGCACGATGCTCCAGCACGACGCGGGCTGGATCGCCGTACTGGACGGCGACCG
>DOWQ01000078.1 GCA_003519485.1 Streptomyces sp.
CGCCGCGGGCACCGCGCGGGCCGAGAGGGCCCGCTCGCCCGCCGTACGGAAGTAGACGCCGGTGGGGCGCACCGGGTCGCGCTGGACGGCGGAGGTGTCCACGCCGGCCGCGGCGACGGTCTCCAGCAGGTGGTCGCCGAAGCCGTCCGCGCCGACCCGGCTGACCCAGCGTGTGCGGTGCCCGGTGCGGGCGAGGGCACAGGCGACGTTCGACTCGGCGCCGCCGATCCCGCGGTCGAAGGCGGGTACGTCGGCGAGCCGCCCCGGCCGGGAGGGCATGAACGTGACCATGGACTCGCCCAGACAGACGACGTCGACACTCGGCAGTGCGGTCACGATCGCTTCTCACTCCTCGCTGTCGGCCGGCGGGCAGGGGGCCCGCCGGACCGGGGCCGGCCGGTCGCCCCGGCTGGTCGGTCGGTCCGGGCCACCATTGACCCGGCGTTCGCCGGATGTTAGACAGCCGTAATCGATATACGCAATGACAGTTGCACATGATGCAACCATGTTCGGGAGGCTCCATGACCGCCGACCACTCCGTCGCCCGGTTGGCCGACGAGATCGTCGACCACCGTTTCAAGTCCCTGCCGCCGGATGCCGGGGGCCGTACGCTCGGCGAGCTCGCCGCCGAGCGCCGGTCGCTGTTCACCGGCGGTTTCACCACGCCCGTACTGGCGCTGTCGGCGGAGGCACTGGAGCACAACCTCGACCTGATGGAGCATTACGCCACCCGTCACGAACTGGCGTTCGCTCCGCACGGCAAGACGTCCATGGCGCCACAGCTGTTCGAGCGCCAACTGGAGCACGGCGCCTGGGGGATCACCGCCGCCGTCCCGCACCAGGCCCGCGTCTACCGCGCGTTCGGCATCCAGCGGATCTTCCTCGCCAACGAGCTGGTCGACGAGGCCGCGCTGCGCTGGCTCGCGGCGGAGCTCGACAGCGACCCCGGCTTCCGCTTCGTCTGTTACGTCGACTCCGTGCGCGGCGTCGAACTGATGGAGGCGGCACTCACCGGCTGCGGCGCCCGGCGGCCGGTGGACGTCGTCGTCGAGGTCGGCGCCGGCGCCGGGGCGCGTACGGGGGCGCGTACGGCGGCCGACTGCGCCGCGGTCGCCGACGCGGTCGCGGCAGCCGGCACGCTCCGGCTGGCCGGCGTCGCCGGCTACGAGGGCGAGGTGCCGCAGGCGGACACCGAGCGCGTGACGGACTGGCTGCGCGGACTCGTGACGCTGACCGTCCGCTTCGACGAGGAGGGCCGGTTCGCGGAGACCGACGAGATCCTGCTGAGCGCGGGCGGCAGCGCCTGGTTCGACGCGGTGTCGCAGGTCTTCGCGGAGGCCCCGAAACTCTCCCGGCCACTGCTGAAGCTGTTGCGCTCCGGCGCGTACGTCTCGCACGACGACGGCCACTACCGGCACGTCACGCCGTTCAACCGGATCCCGGAGGAGGGCGCGCTGCAGCCGGCCTTCCGGCTGTGGGCGCAGGTCGTCTCGCGCCCCGAGCCCGGACAGGCGTTCCTGAACGCGGGCAAGCGGGACGCGGCGTACGACCTGGACCTCCCCCGGGCGCAGGTCGTCCGGTCGGCGCGCGACCTCATGGGGACGGAGCGTCCGGCGAATGGCGTCACGGTCACGAAGCTGTCGGACCAGCACGCCTGGGTGGAGGTCGCGGACGGCGGCACGGAGCTGGAGGTCGGCGACTGGGTCGGGCTGGGGCTGTCCCACCCGTGCACCTCCTTCGACAAGTGGCAGCTCATCCCGCTCGTCGAGGCGGACGGCACGGTCACGGACTTCATCCGCACCTTCTTCTGACCCCCGGGCCCCGACTCGGGCGCGGGCGCGCGCCCCGGCGTACGGGCAGCGCGCCCTCGTAACGAAAGGCAGTCAGCATGGACCTGGTCATCAAGGACGCCCGCGTCATCGACGGCACCGGCGGTGCCTCGTACCGCGCGGACGTCGCCCTCGACGGGGGACGGATAGCGGCCGTCGTCCGCGAGGGCGGCGGCCGGCCGCGGCCCACCGCCCGGCGCACCCTCGACGCCGGAGGCCTCGCCCTCTCCCCCGGCTTCATCGACATGCACGCGCACAGCGACCTCGCGCTGCTCCGCGACCCCGGCCACGCCGCCAAGGCCGCGCAGGGCGTCACCCTGGAGGTCATCGGCCAGGACGGCCTGTCGTACGCCCCGGTCGACGACCGCACCCTCGCCGAGGTGCGGCGGCAGATCACCGGCTGGAACGGCGACGGCTCCGACCTCGACATCGACTGGCGCACCGTCGGCGAGTACCTCGACCGCCTCGACCGCGGCCACGGCGGCGAGGGCATCGCGGTCAACGCCGCGTACCTCGTCCCGCAGGGCACCGTGCGGATGCTCGCCGTCGGCTGGGAGGACCGCGCCGCGACCCCCGCGGAGCGGGAGCGGATGCGGCAGCTCGTCGCCGAGGGGCTGGAGCAGGGGGCGGTCGGCCTGTCCTCGGGGCTGACCTACACGCCCGGGATGTACGCCTCCGACGCCGAGCTGACCGAGCTGTGCCGGGTCGTGGCCGGATACGACGGCTACTACTGCCCGCACCACCGTTCGTACGGCGCCGGAGCCCTCCGGGCGTACGAGGAGATGGTGGCCCTCACCCGCGAGGCCGGCTGTGCGCTGCACCTGGCGCACGCCACGATGAACTTCGGGGTGAACAAGGGGCGCGCGCCGGAACTGCTCACGCTCCTGGACGGCGCCCTGGCCGCCGGCGCCGACATCTCCCTGGACACCTATCCGTATCTGCCCGGCTGCACGACGCTGGCCGCGATGCTGCCGAGCTGGGCGGGCGAGGGCGGCCCCGACTCGATCCTGGAGCGGTTGCGCGACGACGCGACCGCCGAGCGGATCCGGCACACCATGGAGGTGGAGGGCGCGGACGGTTGTCACGGGGTGCCGATCGAGTGGGACACCATCGAGATCTCCGGGGTGTCCGATCCGGCGCTGTCCCACTTCGTCGGCAGGACGGTCGCGCAGGCCGCCGCCGAACGCGGCGAGCCGCCGTTCGCCACCGCCCGGCGGCTGCTGCTCGAGGACCGGCTCGGCCCGACGATCCTCCAGCACGTCGGCCACGAGGAGAACGTCCGGGCGATCATGCGGCACCCGGTGCACACCGGCGGCAGCGACGGCATCCTGCACGGCGCCAAGCCGCATCCGCGGGCGTACGGCACCTTCCCGCAGTACCTCGGGCGGTACGTGCGCGACGAGGGAGTCCTCCCGCTGGAGGAGTGCGTGGCACACCTCACATCCCGCCCGGCGGCCCGGCTGCGGCTGCCCGACCGGGGCCTGGTGCGCGAGGGATACCGCGCGGACCTCGTCCTGTTCGATCCGGAAACAGTTGCCGCCGGCTCCACTTTCGAAGCCCCGCGGACACTTCCGACCGGGATTCCACATGTCCTGATCGACGGACGCTTCGTCATCGAAGACGGCCGTCGTACGGACGTGCTGGCGGGCCGTTCCGTACGGCGGACGCCGATGGCCTGACCACCCCCGCGGGGCCCCCTCGGGGCGGGGGTCCCGCGTGGCGGAAAACACCGGGCGCCCCCCGCCGGCCGCCCGTATGGTGGCGAACATGCAGGTGATCCAGTCAACGAAGCTCTCCAATGTCTGCTACGAAATTCGTGGCCCGGTGCTCGAGGAGGCCATGCGGCTGGAGGCAGCGGGTCACCGCATCCTGAAGCTGAACACCGGCAACCCGGCGCCGTTCGGCTTCGAGTGCCCGCCCGAGATCCTCGAGGACATGCTGCGGACGCTCAGCACCGCGCACGGCTACGGCGACGCGAAAGGCCTGCTCCCGGCCCGCCGCGCGGTGATGCAGCACTACCAGACCAAGGGCATCGAGCTGGACGTCGAGGACATCTACCTCGGCAACGGCGCCTCCGAGCTGATCCAGATGTCGATGCAGGCGCTGCTCGACGACGGCGACGAGGTACTCGTACCAGCGCCCGACTACCCGCTGTGGACCGCCGCCGTGTCGCTGTCCGGCGGCACCGCCGTGCACTACCGCTGCGACGAGCAGGCCGACTGGATGCCGGACCTCGCCGACATCGAGCGCAAGGTGACCGACCGCACCAAGGCGATCGTCGTCATCAACCCGAACAACCCGACCGGCGCCGTCTACGACGACGAGATGCTGCGCGGCATCACGGAGATCGCCCGCCGGCACCACCTGATCGTCTGCTCCGACGAGATCTACGACAAGATCCTCTACGACGGCGCCACCCACACCCCGACCGCGGCCATCGCCCCGGACCTGCTGACGCTGACCTTCAACGGGCTGTCGAAGGCGTACCGGGTGGCGGGCTACCGCAGCGGCTGGCTCGCGGTCTGCGGCCCGAAGGAGCACGCCTCCAGCTACATGGAGGGGCTGACGATCCTCGCCAACATGCGGCTGTGCGCGAACGTGCCCGCCCAGCACGCGATCGCGGTCGCTCTCGGCGGCAAGCAGTCGATCGAGGACCTGTTGCTGCCGGGCGGCCGGCTGCTGGAGCAGCGCGACGCGGCGTACGAGCTGCTGACCCAGATCCCGGGCGTGACCTGCGTGAAGCCGAAGGGCGCGCTGTACGCCTTCCCGCGGCTCGACCCGAAGGTCCACAAGATCAAGGACGACCGGCAGATGGTGCTGGACCTGCTGCGCGCCGAGAAGATCATGATCGTGCACGGCACCGGCTTCAACTGGCCGGAGCCGGATCACTTCCGGCTGGTCACGCTGCCGTACAAGGAGGACCTGGCGGACGCGGTGACGCGGATCGGCCGCTTCCTGGACGGCTACAGCCAGTACTGACCCGCGGCACTCCGGCGCGGGCGGTCCGCACGGGGCCGGCCCGCGTACGAAGCCCGCGTGCGGCCCTGCGCACCGTGCCCGCGAATCCGCACCACACCCATCGGTCCTCGCGATCGGCCGACATTAGACAGGTTCTAAGTTAGGATGGTGTCCTCAATCCTGAGGAGGCCACCATGTACGAGCCGATCCGCTCCAAGTCGGTCCACACCATGGGCGGGCCGACGCCGGTTCCGCGCCGCTCCCGCGAGGAGGAGCTGGACATCCAGCTCGCCGGCCATCTGGCCGCACTGCTCGCGGTGACCGACGAGCTGCTGGTCCTCGCCCCCGAGCCGTCCCTGGAGCGCGCCGCGCACCGCCTCGCCGAGCGGGTCGCCCGCCTCCGTGACGGCGCACGCCCGGTCCGGTCCGCCGCCGCCGACGGCGAGCCGGAG
>DOWQ01000659.1 GCA_003519485.1 Streptomyces sp.
CTGGAGGGCACACCCCGGCCGTTCAGCCCGGCCTCCTGGGAGAAGCGCGCGGCGCTGTCCCAGTTCCAGCCGCACGGATCGCTGATCACCCGTGGGCCGCAGCGCGGCGAGCGGCGGCGGGTCAACGAAGTGGCCCTCGACCAGCACCGGCCGCTGCACCACCTCGCACCCGCGATCGTCAGCACGGTCCGGGACGAGGCCATGACCCTCGCCGACCGGGCGGCCGTCACGGGGCGGCTCGGCTGGGACGACTTCGCGACCGGCTGGTGGCGCACCGTCCGCCGTACGGTGCTCGGCGACCCGGCGCGGGACGACGAACCGCTCACCGACCGGCTGGGCAAGCTGCGCGCCGCGGGCAACTGGTCCGTCCTGCTGCCCCGGCGCCGGCGGCTGCGCGCGGAGTTCCTGCACCGGCTGGACGAACGGCTGCGCACCGCCGGGCCGGAGACCCTGGCGGCGGCGATCACCTCGATCCCTGCGGAGCCGGGCACCGACCCCGCCGGGCAGATCCCGCACTGGCTGTTCGCCTTCGACGCGGCCGGCATGACGGCGCTGCGCGCGCTCGCCCTGCTCGCCACCCACCCCGAGGAGGCGGAGCGGGCGCACGCCGAGATCTCGGGACTCGATTTGGACCGGCCGCAGGTTCTGCCCTTCCTGCGGGCCTGCGCGCTGGAGGCCGTACGGCTGTGGCCGACGACTCCCGTGCTGCTGCGGCAGGGCACCGAGGAGACCCGGTGGCGGGGACGGCCGGTGCCGCGCCGTACGACTTTCGTGGCCTACACGCCGTACTTCCACCGGGCCGAGCCCGCCGCCCCGTATGCGGACCGCTTCACTCCGGACATCTGGCTCGACGGCCGGGCGGAGGCGAACCCGGCGCTCGTGCCCTTCAGCGGCGGGCCGGGGGAGTGCCCGGGGGAGAACGTGGTGCTCCTGCACGTGAGCAGCTGGCTGGCGGCCATGCTGGAACAGGGCCTCGGCTACCGGCTGGTCTCCCGCGTCCGCCCGGACCCGGCGCGGCCGATTCCGGTAACGCTCGATCCGTTCGCGCTGAGGTTCGCGGTGAGTTGAGCCGGGCCGGGCCGGACGGGGCCGGGGCGGCGGCTGAGCTGAGCGGGTGTACGGCCGAGATACGGGTCAAAGGGGTAATGAGTTGATCTTGGACGGCAAGGTCTCCCCGGCGGTCCTCGCTATGGCCAAGGCCCTGGTGGTGCAGGCCGGAGGCTTGGGCACGGTCACCAAGGCGGTGGAGGGCTTCGGCGGGTTCGCCAAGGAGTACGAGCAGATCGAGAAGGTCTCCGCTCACCACGGCAACTTCTGGGAGGCGCTGCTGTACGGGCAGATCGGCCGGGACCGCGCGGTGCTGTTCGAGCTGGCGGAGAAGCTGGAGTTCACCGCCACGTCGGAGGACTTCAGGGTGCTGGACGCGCTTGCGCACGCCCGGCGGCACCAGGGTGCCCGCGGCGAGTACATCACCGCCTTCGACGAGGAGGGCGAGGAGGTGGACATCTCCTTTGCCACGCAGAACTGGCGCAGGGCCGCGGTGGACAAGACCCGTACGGGGCAGTTCGGATGCCGGGTACCCGGACACGAGGGCCTGGTCATCGACCCCGAGACCGGCAGCCCCTCCCTCAAGGCCCACCGCGCCGAGGGCCAGCGGCCCTCGGCGAAGCGCCTGGAGCAGGAGATCAAGGCCAGTATGCCGGAGCGCTCCCTGCTGGGAATCGTGGCCCGGACCGCGTACTGAGTGGATTGGTGGCAGCGCTTCGGCCCGGCCTCCGGCAACGAGCCGAAGCTCGATGATCCCTTCGGCCGGTACGTCATCACGACCTTCGTCAAGGGCACCAACATGGGCCCGTACGAGGCCGCCCGGCACATCCCCGGAATATCGGGGCACGAGCTGTCGTACACGGCGAACCGGCACTTCTCCATCGTGCTGCTGAACGAGGCGATCGCCGACCTGGTAAACGCGCACGCCCGCCTGGATATCTCGCAGGCGTGAGGCGACGGCACCGCCGTGGCCGCCGACGGCACCCACATGGACACCTACCTCGACAACCGGGGTGACCGCGGCGACGAACAAGACGGAGTCGTTCAACGGGTTCTCGCGGTGCGGCTTCGGCAACCGCGGCGTCATCGCGGACAACGACCCGGTCGAGCAGGAGAAGGCGATGAAATTCAATGCTCTGCTCACGAACGCGGTCATTTTTCACAACGCCCTGGACATCGCCGAGATCGTCCGGCAGCTGCCGGAGGAGGATGGACGATCGAGCCGGAGGACCTGGCCCACATCTCGCCGTACCTGACCGAGCACATCAACCGGTTCGGCGAGTACAGCACGCACGAGCTCGGCATCCAGCCCGAGGCGTACGACCCGAAGCTGGACGTCGACTTCACCCAGTTCCGCGAGCAGGACCTGAGCGCCGCCGGCCTCGGCCAAGCCGCCTGAGCCGGCCTCGGGCGGGGCGGCACCATGAGGGTCATGGACGAGACGCGCGAGCTCACCGAGGACGAGGTGAACGACCTGCTCGACGGCGACGAGCGCGACGCCAGAGGAGAGGACGACGAGTACGAGTGGGTGAGGTGAACGTGCCAGGCGCCCGGGCGGGGGCCGTCACTCTCCCCGCCCAGGCGCCTGGAGCGTACGGGCCCCGTCGGGGCCTGGGCAGGGGCAGGCCGGGCGTCTGTGGGTGTCCCGCAGGTGCTGCCCGCCGTCGTACACGTGCAGGCGGGACGGAACTCTTCAGCGGCGCTTGATCCACCACACCCCAGCGACCGCCAGAATAATCAGCATGGCAAGCAGAATTATCGCTACGGGGTCCATCACACTGAACATGGGGCCTCCTGGGCTGCTTTCGGGTGGGATCAAGCCTTCTTGGGGGCGTCCACATGCCTAGCCAGGCGCCGGCCGAGAAGTCCTTGCTCTGGGCCAGTGTCGCGATGAGCGCTGCTTTGGCATTGGCCTCCAGAGCCAGCTCGACGCTCTGGCGGAGGCCGGGTGCGACCCGGTCTTCTCCGAGAAGATCAGCCGAGCGGACCGGACTGAGTACGGCGGGGGTGCCGGGCCGGGGGCGGGCAGCCGGGTTGGGGAGAACGGGAGTCGGGGGCCGGGTGGGCGGCCAGGGCTGACGTGCCCGCACTCGCCGCAGGGGGCGCGCTCGCACTCCCCGCAGTGAGGACCTCGACCGGCCCGGGGGATACCGGGCCGCCGGGTTGCCTTCAACTTCCTTTCTGCCATAGACGTTTCGCACGACCGCCTCTACGGCTACTGTTATGGGAGCGCTCCCACGCCAGTCCGGCCGCCTCCCTCCCCTCACCGGTCCGGACGCACCCTGACCACCCCTGGAAGGGAGAAGCACCATGAAGAGATCCCCGAGACCCGACCGCCCCCGCAGATGGGGGAGGCTGCGCAGGCTGTCACTGCTCAGCCTGCTCGCCACCCTGCCCGCGCTGTGCATGGTCATGTTCACCAGCAGTACGGCCTCCGCGCACGGCGCCATGATGGAGCCGGGCAGCCGTACGTTCTTCTGCTGGCAGGACGGACGCACCCCGCAGGGCAATATCGACCCGCAGAACCCGGCGTGCGACGCCGCCGTCGCGCAGAGCGGCGACAACTCGCTGTACAACTGGTTCTCCGTACTCCGCTCGGACGGGGCCGGCCGGACCGTGGGATTCATCCCGGACGGTCAGCTGTGCAGCGGCGGCAACCCCGGTTACTCCGGCTTCGACCTCGCGCGTGACGACTGGCCGGTCACCCACCTGACCGCCGGCGCGCAGCTCGACTTCTCGTACAACGCCTGGGCGGC
>DOWQ01000205.1 GCA_003519485.1 Streptomyces sp.
GGTCGACGCCGCGCTCGAAGCGCCGGGACGCCTCGGAGGACAGCTTGTGGCGGCGGGCGGTGCGGGCGATCGCGACCGGGTCGAAGTGCGCGGCCTCGATGACGACGTCGGTGGTGCCGGTGACCGCACCGGTCTCCCCGTCGGTCCCGGTGTCCGCGATCTCGGTGTTGGCGCCGCCCATGACCCCGGCGAGCCCGATCGGACCGCGGCGGTCGGTGATGACCAGGTCCTCGGCGTCGAGCACGCGGTCGGTTCCGTCGAGGGTGGTGAGCTTCTCGGCGGGCTCCGCGCGGCGCACGCCGATCGGCCCGTCGAGGCGGGCGCGGTCGTAGGCGTGCAGCGGCTGGCCGAGCTCGAGCATCACGTAGTTGGTGATGTCGACGGCGAGCGAGACCGGCCGCATGCCGGCCTTCTCCAGCCGGCGCCGCAGCCAGACCGGGGAGTGCGCCTCGGGGCGCAGGCCGGTGACCGTACGGGCCGTGAAGCGGTCGCAGGCCGCGCGGTCGGCGACCTCGACGGGGTGGCCGTGGCTGTTGGGCGCGGGCACGTCGATGAGCGCCGGGTCGCGCAGCGGGACGCCGTACGCGACGGACACCTCGCGGGCGATGCCGCGCATCGAGAGGCAGTAGCCGCGGTCGGGGGTGACGGCGATGTCGAGCACCTCGTCGACCAGCTCCAGGAGCTCGATCGCGTCGGTGCCCACCTCGTACTCCGGCGGGAGCACGATGATGCCGTCGTGCTCGTCGGACATGCCGAGCTCGCTCGCCGAGCAGATCATGCCCTCGGAGACCTTGCCGTAGGTCTTGCGGGCGGAGATGGCGAAGCCGCCGGGCAGCTCGGCGCCCGGGAGGACCACCACGACCTTGTCGGCGACGGCGAAGTTGCGGGCGCCGCAGACGATGTTCTGCGGCTCCCCAGTCCTGTTGGCAGTGCCGACGTCCACCTGGCAGTAGCGGATCGGCTTCTTGAACTCGGTGAGTTCCTCAATGGCGAGCACCCGGCCCACCACCAAGGGGCCCTTGAGGCCGCCGCCGAGCTGCTCGACAGTCTCGACCTCGAGCCCTGCGGCGACGAGCCTGGCCTGGACGTCACGGCCTGTCTCTCCGGCCGGCAGGTCGACGTACTCCCGCAGCCAGCTGAGCGGGACCCGCATCAGATCTCCATCCCGAACGGCCTGGTGAAACGCACGTCACCCTCGACCATGTCTCGCATGTCCTCGACGTTGTGGCGGAACATCAGCATCCGTTCGATGCCGAATCCGAAGGCGAAGCCGCTGTACTTCTCCGGGTCGACGCCGCAGGCCACCAGGACCCGCGGGTTGACCATGCCGCAGCCACCCAGCTCGATCCAGCCCTCGCTGCCGCAGGTGCGGCAGGGGCGGTCCGGGTTGCCGACGGACGCGCCGCGGCAGACGTAGCACTCCATGTCCATCTCGGCGGACGGCTCGGTGAAGGGGAAGTAGTTCGGCCGCAGCCGGGTGCGCATCCCCTCGCCGAACAGGGACTGGACCATGTGGTCCAGGGTGCCCTTGAGGTCCGCCATGGTCAGGCCCTCGTCGACGGCGAGCAGCTCGACCTGGTGGAACACCGGGGTGTGGGTCGCGTCCAGCTCGTCGGTGCGGTAGACGCGGCCGGGGCAGACCACGTAGACCGGCGGCTCCCGGTCGAGCAGCGAGCGGATCTGCACCGGGGATGTGTGGGTACGCAGCACGATGCCGGACTCGGCGTCCGGGCCGTCCGCGCCGCGCCCCTCGCCGGGCCGGACGAAGAAGGTGTCCTGCATGGCGCGGGCCGGGTGGTCGGGTTCAAAGTTGAGCGCGTCGAAGTTGAACCACTCGGCCTCGGCCTCGGGGCCCTCCGCGACCTCGTAGCCCATCGCGACGAAGACGTCCTCGATGCGCTCCGAGAGCGTGGTCAGCGGGTGCCGGGCGCCGGGCTGCACGCGGTCGTACGGCAGTGAGACGTCCACCGCCTCCTCGACCAGCACGCGCGCGTCGCGCTCCGCCTCCAGCTCCTTCTCGCGGGCCTTGAGGGCACGGCTGACCTCGCCGCGGGCACCGCCGACGCGCTTGCCCGCGTCGGCCTTGGCCTGCGGCGGGAGCGCGCCGATCTCGCGGTTGGCGAGGGCGAGCGGCGAACGGTCGCCGGTGTGGGCCACCTTCGCCTCACGCAGCGCCTCGAGGTCGCCGGCCGCGGCGAAGGCGGCGAGCGCCGCGTCCCGCATCCGGGCGATCTCTTCCGGTTTCAGTGCCTCGACCTCGACAGGGTCGTACGACTTGTTCGGTGCCGACATCTCTTCCCGTGTTTCGATTGGCTGGCTGCGCGGGCCCACCCGGTGGCGGCCCGCTGCGCGGACTGCCCGAGGTGCCACTGACCGAGTCTACGGGGCTCCGCCGGGCGGCCGGGCCCGCGGGCGGCTCAGGACAGAAAGGCCGGGGTCGCGACGGGCAGGGTGAACCGGAAGCGGGCGCCGGCGCCCGGCGCCCGGCCGACTTCGATCACCCCGCCGTGCGCCTCCACGATGCCCTTGACGATATAGAGGCCGAGGCCGGTGCCGCCGCGCTTGCTGCCCCGCCAGAAGCGGGTGAAGACGCGGCTCATCGACTCCTCGGGGATACCGGGGCCCTGATCGCTCACGGTGACGGTCGTCCCTTCCATCGGCGCGGGGGCGGGTGCGATCTCGATGGTGACGGTTCCCTCGCCGTGCCGCACGCCGTTTTCCAGCAGATTGCCGAGCACCTGGTCCACCTTGTCCGGATCCGCCCAGAGTGCGGGCAGCTGCTCCGCGACCCGGACCAGGAACCGGTCCTCGGGCTGGCCGGCGCCGATGTGCGCCGCGACATGGCGGCGGACGGCGGCCGCCATGTCCACCGGCTGGCGGCGGATCTCCAGCCGCCCGGAGTCGATCCGGGAGATGTCGAGCAGCTCGGCGATGAGCCGGGTGACGCGGTTGGCGTCGGCGTCGACCGTCTCCAGCATCAGCCGCTTCTGGTCGTCCGTGAACCGCTCCCACTTGGCCAGGAGGGTGGCGGTGAAGCCCTTGACCGAGGTCAGCGGCGAGCGCAGCTCGTGGGCGACGGTCGCGATCAGCTCCGCGTGGCTGCGCTCGGTGCGGCGGCGGGCCTCGGTGCCGCGCAGCGAGACGACGACCCGGTCGACCGGGCCGGTGGGGCGGACGCGAACGTAGCGGGCCGAGACCAGCACCTCACGGCCACCCGGCAGTAACAAGTTCCGCTCGGGCTGGCCGCTGCGGATGGCGAGGCCGCCGTACGGGTCGGTGAGGGCCCACCATCGGCGGCCGTCGAGGTCCTCCAGCGGCAGGGCGCGGTCCAGTTGCAGGCCCAGTGCCCGGGAGGCGCTGAGCGCGGTGATCCTGGCGGCGGCGGCGTTGAAGCAGACGACCCGGCCGGTGCCGTCGGCGACGACCAGGCCGTCGGGCAGGTCGTCGGCGGCGAGCCCGGGGCCGATGAGCCCGGCGGACCGCTCGGCGGGGAGAACGGGGGCACCGCTGCCCGGTGCGTACCGACCGGAAGCCCTCACGTCCGTCACCGCGCCCCCTCCTCGTCCCCGGCCGCAACCCTACTAGCCGAAGGTGACGGAGCGGCACCCTCCGGATGCGCGCTGCGCACGCGCCGAGGCATAGAGGCATACGGCTGCGGCGGTCGCGAGGTTCAGGCTTTCGGCCCGGCCGTGGATCGGGACCCGGACCACCGCGTCCGTGAGGGCCCTGGTCTCCTCCGGCAGGCCCCAGGCCTCGTTGCCGAAGACCCACGCGGTCGGACCGCCCATCGTGCCCGCGTCCAGCTCGGAGTCGAGGTCGCGCTCCCCCGCGCCGTCGGCGGCCAGAATGCGCACGCCCGCCTCCCGCAAACCGCTCACCACGTCCTCGACGGGCACCCCGACGGCGACGGGCAGGTGGAAAAGGCTGCCGACCGAGGCCCGTACGGATTTGGGGTTGTAGAGGTCGACAGAGGCGTCGGTGAGCACGACCGCGTCCGCGCCGGCGGCGTCGGCGCAGCGCAGCACGGTGCCGGCGTTGCCGGGGTCGCGTACGTGGGAGAGGACGGCGACGAGCCGCGGCCGGGCCGCGAGGATCTCCTCGAACGGCGAGTCCAGGAAGCGGCAGACGCCGACCAGGCCCTGCGGGGTGACCGTCTGCGAGACCTCGGCGAGGACCTCGGCGGAGGCCGTGTGCACCCGGACCCCGGCGGCCCGCGCCGCTTCGACGACGTCCGCGTAGCGCTCGGCGGCGTCGGCGGTGGTGAACAGCTCCGTCAGGGTCGGCTCGCCCCCGGCGCGGTGCCGCACGGCCTCCCGTACGGCCTGCGGGCCCTCGGCGATGAACCGGCGCTCCTTGCCCCGGAAGTTGCGGCGGGCCAGCCGGCGGGCGGCGGCGACGCGGGGGGAGCGCGGGGAGATCAGCTCGGGGGTGCCCATGGGCGGCGGCTCGCTTCTTCTCGTCGTGCGGGGCTGCGGGGAACGCCGTACGTCACGGCGCGGGGCCCGCGGCCGGCGCGGAACACAGCGGACCCGCAGGCAGCGCCTGCGGGTCCGGTAAAGCCTCGGGGCGCCGTTCAGGCGGCCTTCGGGGCGTTGACGTCGCTCGGCAGCGCCTTCTGGGCCACCTCGACGAGCGCGCTGAAGGCGTTGGCGTCGTTGACCGCGAGCTCGGCCAGGATCTTGCGGTCCACCTCGATGTTAGCGGCCTTCAGACCCTGGATGAAGCGGTTGTAGGTGATGCCGTTGGCGCGGGCAGCGGCGTTGATCCGCTGGATCCACAGCTGACGGAAGTCGCCCTTGCGCTTCTTGCGGTCGTTGTAGTTGTAGACCAGGGAGTGGGTGACCTGCTCCTTGGCCTTGCGGTACAGGCGCGAGCGCTGGCCCCGGTAGCCCTTGGCCTGCTCGAGGATCGCCCGGCGCTTCTTGTGGGCGTTGACTGCCCGCTTGACGCGTGCCACTTGTTAACTCCTTGTACGGGACCGCGGGTTGCTCACGCGGTCCGATCGATGGGGTCCCGGTTCCGGCGCACCGCCCCGGTCCGCGCCCGCTGGGGGCGTCCGGGGCGGGTGCGTCACTTGCCGAGAAGCTTCTTGATCTTCTTGGCGTCGGCCGGAGCCATTTCGACCTTGCCGGCAAGGCGGCGCGTCAGCGTGGACGGCTTGTGCTCGAGAAGGTGGCGGCGACCGGCGCGCTGGCGCATCACCTTGCCGGTGCCGGTGAGCTTGAAGCGCTTGCTGGCACCACTGTGCGTCTTGTTCTTCGGCATGTCGCCGTACTCTCCTCGTCAGTGCCGCTTCCCCGGTCGGTGGACCGGTGCGCGGAAGCGTCAGTTGGTTCGGTCGGTGTCCGGGGCGGCTGCCCCGGGTGGGTCTCCCCGCCGGACCGTGCGGCCCGGGCCCGGGATCCCCGGTGTCACGCCTCGGCGGGCTGCTCCTCGGCGGGCGCGTCCTCCGGGACGACTCCCTGGCTCTCCGCCTTGCGGGCGGCCTTGAGTTCGCGGGCCTCGGCCATCGCCTCGGTCTTCTTCTTGTGCGGACCGAGAACCATGATCATGTTTCGGCCGTCCTGCTTCGGGTTCGACTCGATGAAGCCCAGGTCCTGGACATCCTCGGCGAGCCGCTGGAGCAGTCGGAAGCCCAGCTCGGGACGGGACTGCTCACGCCCGCGGAACATGATCGTGATCTTGACCTTGTCGCCCTGCTTGAGGAACCGGACGACGTGACCCTTTTTGGTGTCGTAGTCGTGCGGGTCGATCTTCGGCCGGAGCTTCATCTCCTTGATGACCGTGTGCGCCTGGTTCTTGCGCGCCTCACGGGCCTTCATGGCCGACTCATACTTGAACTTCCCGTAGTCCATGAGCTTGCACACGGGCGGACGGGCTGTCGCCGCCACCTCGACCAGGTCGAGGTCGTACTCCTGTGCGAGCTCCAGTGCCTTGGCAAGCGGCACGATGCCGACCTGCTCGCCACTGGGACCTACGAGTCGCACCTCGGGGACTCGGATCCGGTCGTTGATGCGGGGCTCGGCGCTGATGGGGCCTCCTCGGTTAGCACCCACGCGACCGCCTGGCGGACAGCCGCGTAACGTCTGATCTGACGACCATCGCACGGAACGCGCAAAACGCCCCGGACGGGACACAGGCGGGGCTCCGCGATAACCGGGAACACCGCCACGGCTCACCGTGGGGCGCATCGGACGGTGCCGCCATCCGCTGTACGGGCGGGCGACGGGCACTGCCTGACCGGTGACCCGCCGGCCACGAGGGTCGGCAAGGTGGGAGAACGGAGCCTCCACTTGTGGGCCGGACACATGAGCATCCGACCGGTCGTTCACCCAGCATACCAGCGCCCGGGCCGGTCGCCGAACGCCCGCGGGCGGGCCATAGGCTGATGCGGAGCCCCGTCCACCGAAAGTGAAGCAGATCCATGAGCGACGTCACCCCGCAGCAGCCGGCACCCGAGCCCGAGGGCCCGGCACCCGACTTCGACAGCATGACCCGGGACATCGCGGACGTACCCGCCGTCGAGGTGATCACGACGGTCGCGGTGCACCTGATGAGCGCGGCGGCAGTCAACCTCGGCCTGGCGGAGGAGGGGCCCGAGCACCAGGACCTGGACGAGGCGCGGAAGCTCATCACCGCGCTGGCCGGCCTGGTCACCGCCGGTGCCTCCGAGGTCGGCTCGTACCACGCGTCGCCGCTGCGGGACGGGCTGAAGTCGCTCCAGTTGGCCTTCCGCGAGGCGTCCGTCGTGCCGGACGAGCCGGGGCAGGGACCGGGCGAGAAGTACACCGGGCCCGTCTACGGCTGATCGCCGGCGCCGGGACCACGGGCACCCTCCGCCCGCGCCGGCCGTCGGCCGGGGGCGTCGACCGCTCGCCGTGGAGCGCCCGCCC
>DOWQ01000095.1 GCA_003519485.1 Streptomyces sp.
GAGGCGCCCGTCCCCGGGCCGTGGCGCAGGTCGGGCCACGGGCGCCGGCCGGGGACGGCCGCCGAGGACCGGTCGGAGAAGCCGGCGGAGAAGCCGTCGGGGTGGCTGACAGCGGAAGTGCCGGGAGCGGTTGCGGCGTCNNCGAAGCCCGGGCCCGAGCCCGAGCCCGAGTCGGAGCCCGGGCCCGAGTCCGAGTCCGAGCCCGAGTCCGTGCCGGATCCGGAGCCCGCGCCCGCGCCGGAGCCCGCGCCCGAGCCCGAGTCCGAACCGGAGACGGAGCCCGAACCGGAGCCCCCGCCCGCGCCGGGGGCGAAGGTGCGGTCGAGGGTGTCCGCCCAGCGCTCCAGGGCGGCCGAGAGCTCCTCGGCCTGCTGGGGCCCGGCGCCCTTCTGCGGGCCGAAGACCCGGGCCACTCCGCGGGGTCCGCACAGCACGTTGTACGGGTTGCAGGCGACCAGGATCTCGGTGTCGGCGAGCCGCGGGTCCAGCCCTGTGGGGTCGATGCGGTCGAGCCGGGCCAGCGAGCCGGCGCCGTACGGGAGTTCGCGCCCGTGCTCGTCGAGCAGCCGGGCGCCGAGCGCCTGGAGGGCCCCGGCGCCCCCGTCGGACGTACCGGAGTCGCCGCAGCCGACGAGGATCCGGCGGACGCCGGTGTCGAGCGCCGCGCGGATGAGTTCGCCGACGCCGTACGTCGTGGTGGCTCCCGGGTCGCGGCTGCCGTGCGGGACGAGGGAGAGCCCGGCGACCGCCGCCATCTCGACGACGGCGGTGGCCGGTTCGCCGCCGAGCAGGGCGAAGTGGGTCGGGACCGGCTTGCCCACCGGCCCGGTAGCGGTCGTACGGATGAGCGAGCCGCCGCTGGAGGCGGCCAGGGCCTCGGCCGTCCCCTCGCCGCCGTCGACGAGCGGAACGAGGTCGATCTCCGCGTCCGGAGCGACCCGCAGCAGGCCCTCCGCGATCGCCTCGGCGGCCTCCCGCGCGGACAGGCACTCCTTGAAGCCGCTGGGGGCGACGGCGAAACGGTAGCGGTAGGCGGTGGCGGACATGGCGGCTCCTCGGCAGGCGGTCAGCGGGATCCGATCGAAGCGGATCGGATCGGATCGGGGACATCGGCGGGTCGGAAGAGTTCGGTGGAGAGGCCGGTGGGAGACGCCGCCGGCGCGGGCGTCAGCGGGACAGGACCGGCACGCCGAACAGCGGCCACACGGCGAGCGCGAACAGCAGCACCAGCGCGGCGGTCAGCGGCGCCAGCACGGCGGACAGCCGCAGCAGGTCGCGCGGTTCGTACGTCGGAATGCCGGGGATGGCGGCGAAGAGCGCCACCGGCTTCGCCGAGGCGGGCAGGGTGTGGCAGAAGCCGGCGGCCGCGGTGGAGGCCAGCGCGGCGGTCACCGGGTTGACGCCGGCCCCCGCGGCGGCGGCCACGACCAGCGGCACCAGCACACTGGACCGGGCCGACCGGGACTGGAGTGCCAGATGGGCGGCCGTGCTGACGGCGACGACCACCGCCAGGAACAGCCACGGCGGTACGGCCTCCCCGCCCGGCAGCCCGGAGACCAGCCAGCGCGCGGCGCCCGACTCGGCGAGTGCGATGCCCATCGCCATCGTCGAGGCCATGAAGAGCAGCAGGGGCCAGGGCACCGTGCCGAGCGCGTCCTTCAGCCGTACGGTGCCGAGCGCGGGCGAGGCCGCGACGACTGCGCCCGTCAGCGCGACCACCGCCGGCGCCACCCCGTGCAGCGGCTCGCTGCACCACAGCACCACCACCGTGCCCAGCAGCAGCGCGCAGCGGGCCTCGGCCGGGTCGAGCGGGCCGGTGACGGGCCGGTCGCTGTGCTCCTGGATCTGCTCGGTCGTGATCCGGACCGGTCCGCGCCGGTCCGCGCGCCGTGTCGTCGTCAGCAGTACGGCCTCCGCCGCCAGATGGGAGGAGACGACGGCGAGCGGCAGCCCGAGCAGCAGCCACTTGGTGAAGCCGACGCGCTCCCCGACGGTCTCCCACAGCACCGAGACGGTGATGAGGTGGGCGCCGGCGCCGATGAGGGTGGCGACGGCGGACAGCAGGATGACGGTGGGGAACAGCAGTGCCAGCATCACCACCAGCCGCTTGCGGTCGCCGAGGGCTCTGGCGAGCGCGAGGAACACCGGCAGCGCCAGCGCGGCGCGCCCGGAGGTGGCCGGTACGGCGAAGGCCGTCACCACCAGCCCGGCGGTGGTCAGGTGCACCAACTGCCGAACGCTGCGCGCGCCGCTCACCAGGAAGGCGGCGGCCCGCCCCGCGAGCCCGGTCCGGGCGACGGCCGCCGCCAGCACGAACGCGCAGATCAGCAGCCACACGATGGAGTCGCCGAGGGTGCCGAAGAGGGTGTCGCTGTCGATGACCCCGGTCACGGTGAGCACCAGCCCGGCGCCCAGGGCGACATAGGTGTCGTCGACCCGGGTGCCGATCCAGGCGCAGGCGGCGAGCGCGAACACGGCCAGCGTGATGCGGGCGTCCCCGCCGAGCCCGGGGGCGTTCCCGGGCACGGCCAGCAGCGCGCACACGCTGAGCGCGGCGCACAGCAGCAACGGTCGGCGGACGGACAGGCTCACGGCTGGGGCTCCTCGGCCGGGTCGGATGCCGGACCCGTGCGGGTCCGGCCACCTCAGTCTGGAAAGCCCCGGTGAGCCCTGAATGAGCCGTTCATGAAGGCCGCTTCATCCGGCGCGGCGACCGGGCGCCGGCGGTCCGGTGCGGGCGATCGGGTGCGGGC
>DOWQ01000315.1:0-6741 GCA_003519485.1 Streptomyces sp.
CCGGCCCGGTGTGCCGTACCGCCGCGTCGGCCGCTGCCGCCCGTACGGATCCCCGATCAGCCGCCCGGCGCCGCTGCCCCGGAGCCGGCACCGGCCCCGGCCCCGGCCTCGGAACCGTCGTACCGCCGGAGCAGTTCGGCGCCCTCGGCTCGGAGCCGGTCGACGCTGGAGACGGCCAGCAGCTGTATGGTGCGGCGCAGTTCGTCGCCGAGCATGGTGAGGGCGGCGGTCACGCCGTGCTCGCCCGCCGCGCCGAGCCCGTACAGGTAGGGCCGGCCGATCAGGCAGGCGTCAGCACCGAGCGCGGTGCGAATGCGCTGCCGCGCCTGATATCGGAATCGACGTCCCATGTCACCGCCGGATCGAACTGCCTCGCGACGAAGGCCATCACCGCTTCAGCGATGCTGGTCAGCCGCATCGGCTTGTCCACATGCGCCGGCAGGTCCAGGATGCGCAGCGCCCGGACCGACGGTGGCCCCTATGGCTGTCAACGGTCTCGACGAGACCGTCGCCCCGGAGCCGAGTACGGTCAAGCGCCGGGGCGACGGCAAACGGTGGCGGACCTTCCGCCCCGTCAGGTAGTGGTGACAGTGGTGATGGTGACGACGGCCGCTACGCCATCGACCCGCAGGTCCCCCGCGTCACCGTCGGAGAACAGCGCGGCGTCGAGCCGGTCGAGGGTGACGGCGGGCTCAGCGACGGCCACCATGCCCGCCAGGGCGATCACGAGCACCGAGATCCCGCTCTGCGGCCGTACGGCGAAGCCGTCACGCACCACCCGTACGTCGGCCGTGGCCCTGCCGCGCCGCGTCATCACGTTGAAGTCGACGATGGGTCCGCCGAGCAGCCGGCAGTCGGTGACCGCGTCGCCCGGGAAGGAGAAGGGCCGGTACGGCTCGTCGAGGGTGTGCGCGACACCGTCGACGGTCAGTTCCATGCCGGGGCCGTCCACGACGGTGATGATCCGGTCCACCCCCGCGAAGGCGGAGAACGGGCCGCCCCGGGCCACGTCGGCCAGACTCACCCGCCAACCGAAGTCCTCCAGCGCCGCGTCGGGAGGGCAGGCGGCGACCTCACGGGTCACACCACCGCCGTTCTTCCACGGCATCACCGATCGCCCAGCAGCACGGAGCACGCGCACGCCCATCACAGACCCTCTCTCGTACGGAGTGCTCGCCGGCGAGATCCCGGCGGGCCCCACCAGCTGATCATGACCGGCCGCGCATCCGGAAGCGGACGCCCACGTCCGGGGCCGCGCTGACGGTGCCGGGACCGCAGGCAGGGGATCGGGAGTCATCGGGAGGCCGGCTCTCCCCGCCGGCCCGGGTCGTGAGGCGTGGCCTCGCTCAACCCCTCCCTACGGGGCCGCCACCCGCACCCCGTCGGTGGGGACCACCGGGCTGTCCGGTGCCGAAGCCCGAGGTCCACCGCCGGTCGCGAGCAAATCGCTGGCTTCCCGATGTCTCGTAGGTGTTCACGACACCGCCGGTGAGAGCTTCTGGTGCTGAGCCAGTGGCTTCGCTGGGGCGCTGCCGGCTACAGCAGTTGGCCCTGCGAGGTGACCGTGAACGTGCGGCCGCGGACAGCGAGGCCCGAGGTGTCGCCGTCCGCGCCGTTCTCGTCGGTCCAGGCCAGGAACGCCGTGTCGCCTTCGCCGCCGTCGAAGACGGCTCCGGCGGCCAGGTTGCGGCGCTCGGTCGCCGTACCGGTATCCGCCTGGACCTCCGTACCGACCGGGCCCTGGACGACGTCGAAGACCCGGGCCCGGATGCTCGGGGCGACGCCGGCGCCGTCGCTCTGGACCCAGGACACGGGGAACTTCCCGTTCGACAGGGTGGCCAGGGCCGGGGACGAGGACTTGATGCCCGTCGCGTCGGTCGCGGGCACCGCGATCTCCTGCTTGGATCCGTCGCTCCCGTACACGCCGGCGTACACCCGGCTCTGGTTGTTCGGGAGCGCCCGGACGTATGCGAGGGCGAAGTTGCTGCCGAGCACCAACTGTCCGCCCTCGAAGAAGGGCTGGTGCAGGGCGGTGATGGCCTTCGGGCGGTTGCATCCGGAGCTGTTCGGCTTGACCTCTCCCGTCACCGGCGTGCCGTCGGGCTCGAAGACGCGGAAGGCGAGCCGCCCGCCGCCCACTGCTTCGGGACCGGTGCGCCAGGCGATCACGAAGTTGCCGCCGCCCAGCGTCGTCGCGACGGGGTCCTCGTGGTATCCCTCGCCGGCGTTGACGGAGAATTCGGACCCGATCGGTGTTCCGTCGGGGCCGTACCGCCGCGCTCGGATGCGGTGGTCGATCCGCGGGTCGATCCAGGCCACGACGAAGCCCGCGCCCAGGTTGGTCAGGGCCGGTCGTGGTAGGGGTCGACATCATGGCTGCCGACCTTGATCTCGTCACCGATCCTGTTTCTGGCCTGGTCGAACCGCTGGACCTTCACGTAACGCTGACCGGGTGCCGTCGGCTCTTCGATCCAGGCGACCACCGGACCCGAGGCGGTGTTCACCGCTGTCGGACGGGAGCGTCTCACCGGGCCCGGGGCGGTTCCGTTGACGACGAATTCGGTCTGGACGGGGGCTCCGTCGGCCTGAAGGCGCGGCCCTTGATGGTGCCGTCGTTGTTGTCGCTCCAGCAGACCAGATAGTGCGTGCCGAACAGATCGGCGACCGTGGGCCGCTCCTGGTTACCCGTGGTGCTGGTATTGATCACGATGTCGGACATGAGTAGCTGCCTCCGTGGGTGACGCCCCTGCCGACGCTACGGAGGGTGGTGACCGGGACCTGGCAGTCCGTGGGCTGAGCCGCCAAGGGCGATGATGTTCGCGCAGTTCAGGGCAATACGTAGGGCGCGACGCGATGCTGAAGCAAGTCACCACGCTGGGTGCCGTCGTGGATGTCCTCAAGGTGACACGAGCGACGCAGCTTCGATGACGGCAATCCTGCTCATGCCGCCTCGGAGACGCGATCGGGGCAGCTCGCGGGTGACAACGTGCTCAGTCGCATCAAGAGTGACCCGTCGGTGCGCCGGCAGCGGTCCGCGCCGTCGTCCACGAGCTGTACTCGGAACGGCCCACGGCGGGGGGCTACGGGCAGGCGCCCCGC
This sequence comes from Streptomyces sp., assembly GCA_003519485.1. Lineage (GTDB taxonomy): Bacteria > Actinomycetota > Actinomycetes > Streptomycetales > Streptomycetaceae > Streptomyces. Next base: position 3,100 of record DOWQ01000315.1, read on the forward strand.
CCCCAGGTCCGTCAGCAGGGCGGTCGGGTCGCTGTCGAGGCTCACCGTGCAGGGCATGCCGTCGAGTCGCGCTCGCGTGAGGCCGCAGTCGAGCTCGAGCACGTCACTCAGCCACGGGACCGCCGGGCGGGTGAGGCGCAGGTAGTCCGCGAACTCGAACGCCTCTTGCGAGGCGAAGAGGTGCGGGGGACGGGCGCGCGCGTAGGCCTCGATGAGTTCACGCACCCCGGCATGGCCAAGGGTGAGCAGCAGCAGTCGCAGCGTGTAGCGGAGGGTGCCGGTCAAGGCGCTGCCCCGGAACTCGGTGATGAGTTCACGAAGAAGTCCGATCGCGGGGTCGGTCGACAGTTGCCGTGCCAGCGGGGTGTCTGTGTCGCGCCGATCGCCAAGCTGCCGAGGGTGTGCTCCCACTCCTGCGGTGCCGGTGCGTCCTCGCCACAGCCGCCCGAGTCGCCTGCCGGACGCGGAGCGGGCAATGGCGCGGTGGCCCGAACTGCGTTCCCCTCTTTTGCGCCCGAAACCGGGGCGGCGGGTGCTGCTGCCCCGGCGACAGCGCTGCGGCTACGGCTACGGCTACGGCGCCCGGCTCAGGCGCGGCGGCAGGCGGCGAGGAAGGCTGCGAAGAGGGCCACCCGGTGTTCGCGCGGCCCGTCCGAGTCCTCCGGGCGCCACTGCACCCCCACCACCCACCTCTCCGGGTGTTCGATCCCCTCGATCATCCCGTCGTCGGCCCGTGCCGCGACCACCAGGCCGTCGCCGACCCTGTCGACCTGGTGGTGGCCCGAGCGCACCGTCAGCCGGGTCGCTCCGGTCATGCCCGCGAGCCGGCTGCCGTCCGCCACCGTGACCTTCTCGTCGACGAACATCGGCCGGCCCGGGCCACCGCGATGCAGCCGGTGGTCCTCGATGTCGGGGATGATCGTGCGTTCACCCCGGAGCCGGGGCCTCCGTGCCGAGCCGGTCGGTCACCCAGGTGTGGAAGGCGCCGATGTGGTGCTCGGCCGGGACGAGGACGCCGCCCTCGCGGTAGGCGCGGGAGTCCATGGCCGGCTGGGTGCGCTCACAGGCCTCGAAGTCCTGGAGGTTGACCCGGTGGAAGAGCTCGACGGACTTGTCGAGGTCCGCGCCGGAGGCGACCACACCGGGCGCGTACAGCCAGTCGCACTCGACGACCGTACGGTCCGCCGCCAACGGGAACATCCGGTGCAGGATCACATGGTCCGGTACCAGGTTGACGAACACCTGCGGCCTGACGGTGATCGCGTAGTAGCGGCGGTCCTGCTCGTCCGCGATCCCGGCCAGCCGCCCGAAGCCCGGGCTGCCGTCCACCGTGAAGCCCTGCGCCTCCGCGCCGAACTCCGCTCCGTGCCCCACGTAGTACTGGGCCGCGAGGCCGTCCGCGAACTCCGGCAGTACGTCGGTGAGTTCCGGGTGGATCGTCGCGCAGTGGTAGCACTCCATGAAGTTCTCGACAATGAGCTTCCAGTTGGCCGCCACGTCGTAGCGGACCCGCCTGCCGAGGGCCAGGCCCTCCTCGTGGTAGCGCTCGATGGACCCGCTGTCCCCCAGCCGCTCCACGACGTCGCCGATCACCGTCTCCTCGAACGAGGGCGGTTCGTCGGCCAGGCACACCCAGGCGTAACCCAGCCACTCCCGCAGCGCCACCTTCACCAGCCCGTACTCGGACCGGTCGACGTCCGGCATCTGCACCAGGTTGGGCGCGGCGACCAGCTTGCCGTCGAGGCCGTACGTCCAGGCGTGGTACGGGCACTGGAGGTTGCGGCGGACCTCGCCGGACTCCTGGGTACACAGCCGGGCGCCGCGGTGCCGGCAGACATTGAGGAAGGCGCGCAGCCCGCCGGTGCGGTCCCGGGTGATCAGGACGCTCTCCCGGCCGACCTGCACGGTGCGGAAAGCCCCTGGCTTGTCCAGGTCGGCGCTGCGCACGGCGCAGTACCACAGCGACTCGAAGATCCGCCGCTGCTCCAGCCCGAAGATCTCCGGGTCGGTGTAGTAGCGGCCGGGGAGCGTGCTGAGCAGGCTGGTGGAGACAGGGGTGACCGTCATGGAAGGTCTGCCTCTCGGGTGGCCGCGGCGGCGGGACGGCGGGAATCGGACGGCTCAGCGGGGCCGGCGGCGGTCAAGTGACGGGTGGTTGGCATCCGGGGGCCTCGCTCACTTCAGGATGTGCGTCATCTGCGGGTCGAAGAGCGGTTCCTCGGCTACCGTGGCCGCGGCCTTCTCGCCGAAGTACTCGATGTGCACGGGCGTGCCGGGCACCAGCGGCGGCAGCCAGGCGTACGCGACGCAGCGGCCGAGCGTGTAGCCGTATCCGGCACTGGTCACATAGCCGGCCGGGACCCCGTCGACGTGGACGGGTTCATGGCCCAGCACGACCGCGGCCGGGTCGTCGAGGGTGAGGGCGGTGAGCTTGCGGGCCGGCTCGCCGCGGGCGGCGATCGCTTCGAGGGCGTCGCGGCCGGTGAAGTCGCCCTTGTTCATCCGGACGGCGAAGCCGAGGCCCGCCTCGTGCGGATTGTGCTCGGCGGTCATGTCGTGGCCCCAGGAGCGGTAGCCCTTCTCCAGCCGGAGGCTGTTGAAGGCCGAGCGCCCGGCGGCGACCACGCCGTGCCGCCGGCCCGCCTCCCACAGCGTGTCCCACAGGTGCAGCCCGAGGTCGGCGGTGGTGTAGACCTCCCAGCCCAGCTCACCGACGTAGCTCAGCCGCATGGCGGTGACCGGGACATGGCCGATGTAGGTCTCCTTGGCCTTGAAGTAGCCGAGGCCCTTGTGGGAAAGGTCGTCGCGGGTGAGCGGCTGGACGAGCTCCCGGGCCAGCGGCCCCCAGACGCCGATGCAGCAGGTGCCCGCGGTGATGTCGCGCAACCGCACCTCCCCCGAGGCGAACCCGGGCCGCTCGGCGTACCGCAGCAGCCGGTCGAGGTCGGCGGGGCTGTTGGCGCCGATCTGGAAGCGGTCCTCCGCCAGCCGGGCGACGGTGAGGTCGGAGAGGACGCCGCCGGACTCGTCCAGCAGCAGCGTGTAGGTGACCGATCCGGGCTTCTTGGCCAGGTTGTTGGTGGTCATCCGCTGGAGGAGGCCGAGGGCACCGGGCCCGGTGACCTCGAGGCGCCGCAGCGGCGTCATGTCGTACATCGCGACCCGCTCCCGGGTCGCCCGGGCCTCGGCGGCGGCGATCGGCGACCAGTGGCGGGCCGACCAGGCGTCGCGCTCGGGGAGGTCGAAGCCCTCGGCGAGCGGGGCGTTGGCCTCGTACCAGTGCGGCCGTTCCCAGCCGCCGCCCTCCAGGAAGTGCGCGCCGAGCTCGAGCTGGCGGGCGTAGAAGGGGCTGACCCGCAGCGGGCGGGGCCGCTCCGGGGGCTGGAGCGGGTGGATGATGTCGTACACCTCGGCGAACTGCTGGGCGCCGCGCTCCTCGATGTACGCGGGCGAACGCTGGGCCTCCTCGAAGCGGGTCAGTTCGCAGGCGTGCAGGTCGAGGGACGGGCGGCCCTCGGTCATCCATTCGGCAACGGCCCTGGCGACGCCGGCGGAGTGGGTGACCCAGACGGCCTCGGCCAGCCAGAAGCCGCGCAGCTCCCGGGCCTCGCCGAGGACGGGCATGCCGTCGGGGGTGAAGGA
>DOWQ01000315.1:6781-25422 GCA_003519485.1 Streptomyces sp.
CCGATGCCGATGCGGTCGTGGTGCTCCCGGAAGTAGAGGTCGCGGTCCTGATGGCGCAGGATCGGCCGGACCGCTTCGGCGCGCGGGGCGCCGGCGTCCCGCAGCTCGTCGAGCGGCGTCGTCCGCGCGTACTGGTGGGCGAGCGGCAGCAGCGGGATGTCGACGCCCGCCATCCGCGCGATCACCGGGCCCCAGAAGCCGGCCGCCGACACCACGTGGTCGGCCAGGAAGGTCCCCCGGTCGGTGACGACGCCGGTCACCCGGCCGCCCCGCTGCTCGATGCCGGTGACGGTGGTCCGGTCGAGGAACCGGGCGCCGCGCGCGGTCGCCAGCGCCTGCTGGTCGCGGCAGGCGGGCAGGGTGCGGGCGAGACCGTCGTCAGGCGTGTGGAATCCGCCGAGTACCCGGTCCCGGTCGAGGAGCGGCCACAGCCGCAGGCACTCCTCGGGGCCGATGAGTTCGCCCTCGATGCCCCAGGAGGCGGCGAGCCCGGCCTTGCGGTGCAGATCGGCCCAGCGCTCGGGGGTGGTGGCGAGTTCCAGGCCGCCGACCGCGTTGAAGCACGACCGGCCCTCGAACTCCAGGGCGCCGAGTTTCTCGACGGTGTACGAGGCGAACGCCGAGAGGGTCTTGGACGGGCCGGTCCGGTAGACGAGCCCGGGGGCGTGCGAACTGGAGCCGCCGGGTGCGGGCAGTGGCCCCTGTTCGAGGACGGTGACATCGGTCCAGCCGCGGGCGGTGAGTTCGTCGGCGAGGGAGCATCCGACGATGCCGGCGCCGATGACGACCACGCGGGGGCTGGACTCGGGCGTGCTGGACATGCCCCTCCTTGCGGTGGTGGGGAGGTGGAGACGGCTCGGGGGTCTGTATCGGTGCCGGGGTCGGATCGGCTCGGGCTTCGTATCGGCTCGGGGACTTGTACCGGCTCAGGGGCCGGATCCGCTGAGTGCGGGGCGGTGGTCGTACGTGACGGCGCGCCGGTGTGCCGCCGCCCGGCAGGCCGGGCTGACGCGGCGCGGTGGTTTCCGTACCGCCGTCAGGGCACTACGACCGAGCGGAGCACCTCGCCGCGGCGGATTCTGGCGAAGGCCTCCTCCACCTGGTCCATGGCGATCGTCTCGCTGACGAAGGCCCCCAGGTCGAGCTTGCGGCTCAGGTACTGGTCGATGAGGATCGGGAAGTCCCTGCTGGGCAGGCAGTCGCCGTACCAGGAGGATTTGACGGAGCCGCCGCGCGAGAACAGGTCGATGAGCGGGAGGTCGAGCCGCATGTCCGGCTCGGGCACGCCGACCTGGACGAGGACCCCGGCGTGGTCGCGCATGTAGAAGGCCTGGCGGTAGGTCTCCGGGCGGCCGACCGCCTCGATGGCGACGTCGACGCCGAACCCTCCGGTGAGTTCGCGTACGGCCTCGACGGCGTCGATGCCGCGGGAGTTGACGGTGTGGGTGGCGCCGAAGCGGGTGGCCCCGTCGAGCTTGGCGTCGTCGATGTCGACGGCGATCACCCGGCGGGCGCCGGCGAGCGACGCCCCGGCGATGGCGGCGTTGCCGACGCCGCCGCAGCCGATGACGGCGACGGTGTCGCCGCGGCCGACCTTCCCGGTGTTGACGGCGGCTCCGTACCCGGCCATCACCCCGCAGCCGATGAGTCCGGCCGCCTCGGGGCGGGCGGCGGGGCTGACCTTGACCGCCTGGCCGGCGGCCACCAGCGTCTTCTCGGCGAAGGCGCCGATGCCGAGCGCCGGGCTGAGCGGGGTGCCGTCCAGCAGGGTCATCGACCCCGTGGCATTGCGGCTGTCGAAGCAGTACCAGGGCCGGCCCCGGCGGCAGGAGCGGCACGTGCCGCAGGGCGCGCGCCAGGCGAGGACGACGTAGTCGCCCGGGTCGAGTTCGGTGACTCCCTCGCCCACGGACTCGATCGTACCGGCGGCCTCATGTCCGAGCAGATACGGGAAGTCGTCGCCGGCAGCGCCTTCCCGGTAGTGCAGATCGGTGTGGCAGACCCCGCACGCCTGGACGGAGACCAGCACTTCTCCGGGGCCGGGATCGGGGACGGTGATCGTCTGCACCTCGACGGGTGCGCCCCGCTTGGTGGCGACAACCGCACGGACCTCGTGAGACACGACCCAGCTCCTCCCTTGTTGCGCACTGCACGGCTCGTTGCGCTATGAGAGACATCTTGAGAACGCCGGGAGAGTCCGTCAAGAGGGTTGGGGCATGCTGTCGAAAACGCCGTACCGCACCGGAAGCACGCCGGGCCGGCCGGAGCGCGGGGCCGGAAGCGTCTCCCGGCCCCCGCCGCTCGGCTGACGGGGGTCAGCCGCCATACCCCATCCGGGCGGACAGCTCGGCCGCCGCGGCGGTCGCCGACTTGGCCAGCTCGGCCAGCCGCTCCCCGTCCATGCGGTACACCGGGCCCGACACGCTGACCGCGCCGACCACCTGGCCGTCGTGCGCCCGCACCGGCGCGGCGACGGCGCTCAGCCCGACCTCCATCTCCTCGGTGACCACGGCGTACCCCTGTTCGGCGATCTGCGCGAGCTGCGCGCGCAGCTCGGCGGCCGAGGTCACGGTGCGGTCGGTGAAGCGCGGCAGCCGCCGGGCGAGGAAGCCCTCCCGCAGCACCGAGGGCAGGCTCGCCAGCAGCACCTTGCCGCTGGAGGTGACGTGCAGCGGCGTACGCCGGCCCAGCCAGTTCTGCGCAGTCACCGAGGCCGCGCCGCGCGCCTGCATGACATTGACCGCGGCGTCCTCGTCCAGGACGGCGATATTGACCGTCTCGCCGACCTCGTCGGCGAGCTGGCGGACGACCGGAGCGCTCTCCTGGGAAATGTCCAGCCGGCCGGCCGCCGCTCCCGCCAGCCGCAGCACCCCCGGCCCCAGGTAGTACTTGCCGCGGTCCTGTGACTGCCCGACCAGACCACGGTTCTCCAGCACTCCGAGCAGCCGGAAAGCGGTCGACTTGTGTACGTCCAACTCGTCGGCGATCTCCGTGACCCCGGCCTCGCCGAGTCTCGCGAGGATCTCCAGCACGCTCACCGCACGGTCCACCGACTGCACGGAACCCGCTGCTCCTTTCGGCCGCTTCGCCTCGCCCGGTCCCTCCGCATTGCTCTTGTTCGACATAGGTCCGATCTCACCACCAGTGGGCCGATTTACGGCCGACATCCATGGGGCCCTTGACGCAGCGGCTCCCGATCCGGATTCTGTTGCGCATGGCGCTGTTCAATGCGCTATATGGAACATCATGTTACCCAAGAGCAAACCAGGGGGCTCTGGTGATTCCCGTCTGCCACCTCGACGACCTGCCCGAGGGCGAAGCCGTCCGTCTCTCCACCCAGCCACCGATCGCGATTTTTCGCACCGAGGGCGGCGCGCTCTACGCGATCGACGACACCTGCTCCCACCAGGACGCCTCGCTGTCCGAGGGGTGGCTGGAGGACTGCCGCGTCGAATGCCCGCTGCACGCCGCCTCGTTCGATCTGCGTACCGGGCAGCCGACCTGCCTGCCCGCGCGCCGCCCGGTGCGCACCCACCTGGTGACGGTGGACGACGGCGTCGTCCACGTCCACCCGGCTCCGGGGTCCGTCCAGGCCGCAGAGCCCACCCAGGAAGGGACCGCCGCATGAGGACCATAGCCATCGTGGGAGCCTCGCTCGCCGGGCTGTACAGCGCCCACGCGCTGCGGGACCAGGGGTACGACGGCAGGCTGGTGATCATCGGGGACGAGGCGCACCGGCCGTACGACCGGCCCCCACTGTCCAAGGATTTTCTGACCGGCGCCGTGGACGAGGGCGGGCTCGCCCTCGCCGACGCCGAGGAGGAGGCCGAACTCGAAGCCGAGTGGCTGCTCGGCGTCCACGCCCGGGGACTGGACGCCGGGGGCGGCGCGATACGGCTGGACGACGGCCGTACGGTCCCTGCCGACGGCGTGGTCGTCGCCACCGGCGCGAGCCCGCGGCGGCTGCCGGGTCCCGCACTGCGCGGCGTGCACACGCTGCGGACTCTCGACGACGCGCGGGCGCTGCATGCCGAGTTGACCGGGCCGCGGGCGCGGGTCGTCATCGTCGGAGCGGGGTTCATCGGCTCGGAGGTCGCCTCCTCGTGTGTCGCGCTGGGCCATCACGTCACCGTGGTGGAGGCCGCACCCCTGCCGCTCCTACCCCAGCTCGGCGAGGACATGGCAACGATCTGTGCCGGGCTGCACGCCGACCGCGGCGTCGAACTCGTGACCGGCACGGGGGTGGCGGACCTGTGCGGCACCGACGCGGTGACCGGCGTGCTGCTCGCCGGCGGTCGGCTGCTGCCCGCCGACGTGGTGGTGGTCGGCATCGGAGCCGTGCCCAACACCCGCTGGCTGGAGGGCTCGCCGCTCGCCCTGGAGGGCGGTGTCCTGTGCGACGACGGCTGTGTCACCACGCTGCCGCAGGTGGTGGCGGTGGGCGATGTGGCACGCGTGGGCGGCAGCCGCGCCGAGCACTGGACCAGCGCCATGGAGCAGCCGGCCGTCGCTGTACGCAATCTTCTCGCGGGGCAGACCGTGGAGACCAGCCGCCCGTCACCGTATTTCTGGTCCGACCAGTACGGGGTCCGCATCCAGTTCGCCGGCCGGCGGGAGCCCGGCTCCGCCGTCAGGATCACCGAGGGTTCGGCGGACGACCGCAGCTTCCTGGCCGTCTACGAACAGGAGGGCGTCGTCACGGCCGCGCTCGCGATGAACCGTCCGCTGCCGTTCATGCGGCTTCGGCGTGAACTGGCCCGCTCGCGTCAGCCGGCCGCGGCCGTCTGACGTGACACCGGGTGGACGGGCCGACCGCACGTCGGGACTCCCCGCGAGCCTGCCCGACGTCGCGGTGGCTGCATCGCGTCCTCGCATACTCCGAGATGGTGCCGAAGCCTGACGGCCGGGACCGGTTCCCGACGGGTGCACCCGCACCCGGCCCCTCGACACCGATCGACACCTCGCGACACCGGAGCCGCATATCGCCGCCCACCGGGATCACCGGCGCGGGCGGCCACCGATTACCACTGTGGCCTGTGCATTCGGCAGGATGGGGGCCATGACCGAGATCCGCACCCCCCGCCTCGTACTCCGCCGCTGGACCGACGACGACCTCGCTCCCATGGCCGAGATCAACGCGGATCCCGAGGTCATGCGATGGGTCGATGACGGCTCGGCGCTCTCCCTGGAGGAAACGGCCGAGGCGATCGAGCGGTGGGAGGAGGAGTGGGACGAGGAGGGCTTCGGCCTCTTCGCCGTCGAGCTGATGGCCTCCGGCGAACTGGCCGGTTTCGTGGGCCTCTCCGTTCCCGAGTTCCTGCCCGAGGTGATGCCCGCCGTGGAGATCGGCTGGCGGCTCGGCCAGCACTTCTGGGGCCAGGGATACGCCTCCGAGGCCGCCCACGCCGCACTTGAGTTCGCACTTCAGGACCGCGGCCTCGACCGCGTCATCGGCATCGTCCGGCCGGGCAACGACGCCTCCGAGAACGTACTGCGCAAGCTCGGCATGGTGCCGGAGCTCGATACGACGCACCCGGTGCACGGCTTCCCGCTGTCCGTCCACAGCATCGACCTCACCGAGTTCCAGGCCTAACCGACGAAGGCCGGTGCGCCGACGGGCCGGCCGCCCGGTCGCCACGACGGCTGACCGACCAACCGACCGACCGGTGCCGGCGTACGGCGGGCCCCGTGGTGCCCTGCGTGCTCGGTTTGGTTCGGGTGCCGGGGCCGGGGGCCGGGGGCCGGGGCCGGGGCCTCCGGAGGGGGGTCCTCCACCGCACATTTACGGCCGCGGAACCTTGGAGCGAGTTGGTCCGGCCTGGCTGCGTCCACAAATGCACGGAATTGTTCCGGACCCCCCTCCTGCTGCCCCGTCCCCTCCCGGCCGCTGCCCGGCCGACCGCAGGGAACGCGACACGACCATGGGACGCCGTTCCCCGGGCCGACCCTTGACAGCACTCTTCATCCGGCGTGCAATATATTGCATGCCGGTACTCCAGAGCCGTGGGCTCGTCTCCAGATCGCTCCTCCGGGAGAACGCGTTCCGGGCGATCCGCGACGCGATCGTCGACGGCACGCTCGCGCCGGGCGAACGCCTCAACGACGCCGATCTGGTGGCTTGGCTGGGCGTCAGCCGCACCCCCATCAGAGAGGCGCTGGCCCGTCTGGAGCAGGCCGGCCTGGTGCGGACGAAGCCGGGGCGGCACACCATCGTCAGCCCGCTGGACATCCGTGCGGTGCGCGCCGCCCAGTCGGTGACGGCCGCGATGCACGAGCTGGCCGTACGGGAAGCGGTGCCGAACCTGTCCGCGGCCGAGCTGGACGCCATGCGCGAGGCCAACGCCCGGTTCGCCGCTGCCCTGCGCCGCAATGACGTCGGGGCCGCGCTCGCCGCCGACGACGATTTCCACGGCGTGCCCGTCACCGCGTGCGCCAACCCGGCGGCGCGGACCGTACTGGAGCAGTTCACCCCGGTGCTGCGGCGGGTGGAACGGCTGCGCTTCTCCACGCTGTGCGGTCGCGCCTCGGTCGCCCAGCACGACGGGATCATCGAGCTCTGCGAGGCCGGGGACGCGGAGGGGGCCGCGGCCGCGGCGCGGGCCAACTGGCAGACGCTGATCCCGCTGCTCGACACCCTGGCGTCCGACGAGGACCACGACGGTCAGCCGCAGCCGTAGGGGCTGTGAGCCCAAGCCCACTGAGCCACACCGGTGGGCGGAAAGGCAGCACCGCCTGGGCCGCCGTAGGGATCCCGCAACTCCGCCACGCCCCGGCCCCCGGCCGCACGCCCGGCCGCCCGTACACCCGCCCCGCCGTACGTCACCCGAGATCCATCCGCTTCCGGAGGTTCCCATGCCCCTCGCCGACTTCGACCGCTACCCGCTCCTCTTCGGCCCGAGCCCCGTCCACCCGCTGGACCGGCTCAGTGACCACCTCGGCGGCGCCCGGATCTGGGCCAAGCGCGAGGACTGCAACAGCGGGCTCGCCTTCGGCGGCAACAAGACCCGCAAGCTGGAGTACCTGGTGCCCGAGGCGCTGCGCCAGGGCGCGGACACCCTGGTCAGCATCGGCGGCGTCCAGTCCAACCACACCCGGCAGGTGGCCGCCGTGGCCGCCCGGCTGGGTCTGAAGGCCGTGCTGGTCCAGGAGAGCTGGGTGGACTGGCCGGACGCGGTGAACGACAAGGTCGGCAACATCCTGCTGTCTCGCATCATGGGCGCCGACGTACGCCTGGTCGAGGCGGGCTTCGGCATCGGCTACAAGGACAGCTGGAACCAGGCGCTGGAGGACGTACGGAGCGCGGGTGGCACGCCGTACGCCATCCCGGCCGGCGCCTCCGATCACCCCCTGGGCGGGCTGGGCTTCGCCAACTGGGCCGCCGAGGTACAGGCGCAGGAGCGGGAGCTCGGCGTCTTCTTCGACACCGTCGTGGTGTGCAGCGTCACGGGCAGCACCCACGCCGGGATGATCGCCGGCTTCGCGGGTCAGGACCGGCCCCGCCGGGTGATCGGCATAGACGCCTCCGCCCGGCCGGCGGAGACCCGCGCCCAGGTGGAGAAGATCGCCAGGAACACGGCCGAGCTCATCGGTCTCGACCGGGAGTTGCGGGACGACGAAATCACCGTCCTGGAAGGCTGGGCCGGGGACCGGTACGGAATCCCTGTCCAGTCGACCCTGGGCGCCATCCGGCTCACCGGCAGTCTCGAAGGCGTGCTCATCGACCCGGTCTACGAGGGCAAGTCGATGGCCGGGCTCATGGACCTCGTACGCGACGGCGACATTCCCGAGGACTCGAACGTGCTGTACGCGCACCTCGGCGGCCAGCCGGCCCTCAACGCCTACAGCGGCCTGTTCGGCTGACGCGAAGCGGGGACCTGCCCCGTGCAGGGGGCCGGCCCCCTGCAGGGAAAGGACGGGCCGAGCCCGTGCCCCGACGGGTCATGTCGCCGCGCTCCGGTGTCCGGCCGGAGCCTGGGAGACCGTCAGGCCGGAGCCGGGGGAACCGTCAGGCAGCCGGCCGCGGCGAGGTAGCCCGCGAGCAGGGCGCGCGCGACATCGCCGACCCGCTCGTCGGACGGCAGAAAGGTCGGCGAGTGCAGCTGTTCGGTGCCTCCGTGCGTGCCGACGAACTGCATCAGCGAGGGCATCCGCTCCGAGAAGTAGGAGAAGTCGTCGGAGCCGGCGGACCGCAGATCCTGCGAGACCTTGAACCCGAACTCGTCGAGCAGCGGCGCCGTCGCGGCCGACAGCCCGGCGTCGTTGTCCAGCACCGGCTCTCCCCGCACGAACTCCACCTCGGCCTCGCAGCCCTGCGCCCGGGCCACCAGGTCGGCGGTCTCCGTCATCCGGGACTGGACCCGCTCACGGTCGCCGGTGTGCATCGCCCGCAACGTGCCCCGGGCCGTCGCCACACCGGGCACGACGTTCGCGGCTGTTCCGGCGGCGAGCGTGGTGACGCTCAGCACGAGCGGCGACATGGGGTCGGTGCCCCGGCTGACCACGCTCTGCAGGGAGACGACCACATGGGCGAGCGCCACCACCGGGTCCCGGGTGCGGTGCGGGTACGCCGCATGGCCGCCCTCCCCCCGGACGGTGATCGTGAACTCGTCCGAGGAGGCGTTGACGGCGCCGGGAGTACAAGCGACAGTCCCGGCCGGCAGCAGCGGCTGGACATGGGCCCCGATCACCGCGCGGCACTGCTCGCGCCGGAGTACCCCGTCCTCGGCCATGTCACGGGCTCCGGACGGGTAGGTCTCCTCCCGCGGCTGGAGGATGACCAGCATCGGGGCGGGCCCCCCGACCCGGTCCACGGCGTGGGCAAGGGCGGTGACGGCGGCCAGGTGGACGTCGTGCCCGCAGGCGTGCATGACACCGGGCCGCTCGGAGGCCCATGGCACTCCCGTCCGTTCGGTGACCGCGAGGGCGTCCATTTCGCCGCGGACACCGACTGCCGGGCCGGCGCCGCCGACGCGGACCACCGCCCCGGTACCGGCGGCCGGGGTGACCTCGCGCCGCGCGGGCAGCGCGGCCAGCACCGTGTCACGGGTCTCCGTTTCCTCGCCCGACGGACAGGGCCGGGCGTGCAGCCGGCGGCGCAGGTCGACAGCTGCCGGCAACGCGCGCTCCAGTTCGTCGAGGAGGGGCGCCAAGGCGGTGCGCACCGTCATGCGTCACCGCCCAGGCCGTAGACGCGCCGGGCGTTGTCCCGCCCGACCATGCGCACGACCCGTAGCGCGTCGTCGACGTGCCAGTCGCCGCTCTCGACCCACGGCCGGAGGGCCGCCAGCATCCCCCGGCGCCACAGCAACGCGCCGAGGTGGTGCAGCTCCGGGGGTCCCCAGGCGTCGGAGGAGAACAGCAGCTTGGCGAACGGGGCCAGCTCCAGTGACTCGGCGACAACGGCGCTGGAACGGGCCCCCGTGTAGTTCACGCCGAGGCCCACGTCGAAGAAGACATGGGGAAAGACCTGTGCCAGGTAGCCGGCGTTGCGGTGGTAGGGGTAGCAGTGCAGCAGAAGCAGATCGACGCCGTGCGGCTCGACGTATCTGATGAACCGGGTGAGCAGCAGCGGGTCGCAGCGGTGCAGTTCGATGTCCGGGTCGCCGTAGCCTGCGTGGAGCTGGAGCGGCAGCCCCCGGTCGACCCCGGACCAGAGAGCGAAGCGCAGCAGCGTCGGGTCGGTCACCCGGTGGGGGCCCTCCTCCGCCGTATCACGCAGCCAGTCGCCGGCGGCCCGGACGACTTCCTGGTCGGTGGGGCGCGCCGGGTCGAAGTCGAATCCGTGGCGGTAGGCGACGATGCTCTTCAACCCCACGGCGCGGGCCGTCCGCCGGGCCAGCGCCTCCCGGAACGCGTCCGGCAGACCGGCGGCTGACACTCCGCCGCGGGCGGTCTCCTCCAGTACGGACTCGAGCCGGACCACCTCGTCCACCGGGCGGCCCGACGCCTCGGCCATGCCTCCGACGCCGAGGATCTCCTCGCCCTTGTACCCGGTTTCCAGCAGGTAGTGGCCGATGCCGCCGGCGTCCAGGAGCCGCCGGGTGACCTCGGGTGTGCCCAGGGACTGCCGGGCGGCCAGGTACTCCGCGGCCGGCGCGTGCGGCTCCAGCCCGAGGACGGGAGCGCACCAGCGGCGTACGGCGAAGCCCAGTTGGGAGTCGAACTGGGTCATCCACGACGGAACGGGGCGGTCGGACTCGGTGAGCATCTGCTCCAGTGCCGCCCGGTCGGCGTCCTCGCGCAGGGCGCCGTGGACGTGGTGGTCCACCAGCGCGATGCTCTCGGCCTCGGCGGTGAGCGGGTCAGTAGACATCGAAGACCTTCCGCGTGCGGGCCTCGTCGTCGAGGCCGTCGAGCTGCGCCAGTTCGTAGCGTTTGAGGGACAGGTGGGTGGACAGCAGCCGGGGGTCGAACCAGGACTGGACGACCTTGTCGGCCTCCAGCGCTGCCAGGGCCTCCTCCAGGGAGCGGGGCAGCCGTGGTACGTCCGCCAGGTCCGCTTCCCCGGTGTCCTCCGGCCGGACCACCGGCTCGTCGTAGTCCCCGGTCAGGCCCTCCAGTCCGGCCCGGACCAGCACCCCCAGCGCCAGCCATGGGTTGGCGGCGGCATCGGCCGCGCGGTACTCGAGGTTGAACTGGGCTGCCGGGTCGCCACCGCCGAGGCGCGTTGTCGGGCAGATGCGCAGCAGGGCCTCGCGGTTGCGCTCCGCCAGAAAGGCGCCGGCCGCGCTCCAGCGGTGCGGTGCGAGCCGCAGGAACGACACCGGGCTCGGGGCCGTCCACGCGGTCAGCGCGGGGGCGTGGCGCAGGATGCCCGCGGCGAACCGGGCGCCGGTGGCGGACAGCCCGCCGGGCCGGGCCGGGTCGTGGAGGACCGGGCGGCCCTCCACGTCCCGCAGGCTGAGATGGAGGTGTACGCCGTTGCCGACCCCGGCCGGGTCGCGGAGCGGGGCGAAGGATGCGGACAGGCCGCGGCGGCGCGCCAGATCGCGCACCAGTTCCCTCAGCAGCACGGCCCGGTCGGCGGCCGTCAGCGCGTCGCTGGGACGCAGGGTTATCTCGAACTGGCCGTCGCCGAACTCGGGCAGCCAGTTCTCCGGCTCCAGGCCCGCCCGGGTGAGGAGCCGGACCAGGTCCGAGCCGAAGGGCTCGGCGTCGCGGTGGCGCCGCAGCGAGAAGGGGAGGCTGGGCGGCAGTCCGTCGAGCATGAACTCGTGCTCCACTGCGGCGGTGACCACGAGTCCGGTGCGTTCGCGCAGCTCCGCCAGGGCATCGCGCAGAAAGGTGCGCGGGCAGTTCGGCCAGGGCTCGCCGTCCGGCAGCGTCTGGTCGGCGAGGTAGAGCCGGAGTCCGGGGTGGTCCCCGTCTGCGGGGATGTCCACGCCGGTGGCGGGGTCCGGGAGGAGGCGCAGATCTCCCAGCGAACCGAAGACATTGTCCGGGCAGATCGGGCCGAACGCGGAGATCGCGAGGTTGGCGGGCACCCAGCCGGTGCCGGTCCGCAGCACGGCGTCGTGGTCCGCGGCGGGTACGGCCCGGCCCCTGACCTGACCGGCCAGGTCGCAGGTCGCGACGAAGACGGTGGCACTGCCGCTGTCCATCGGGGATTCCTCCAGGGGCGTTCGGGAGCTGCCGGGGACGGCGGCGCCGCGGGGTGGGGTGCAGGGGGCGGTCATGAGGGAACTCCGGTCTTCGCGGGGGCCGCCGCGCCCTCCGCGGCGGTCCCGGTCCCGGTCGATTCCAGCTCCGCGAGCAGCCGGTTGCCGATGCGCCGGGCGAAGTCCGGGGCGAA
Organism: Streptomyces sp.; assembly: GCA_003519485.1. GTDB lineage: Bacteria > Actinomycetota > Actinomycetes > Streptomycetales > Streptomycetaceae > Streptomyces. The sequence continues at coordinate 18,573 of DOWQ01000315.1, forward strand.
CAGGACGACTGCCGCGCCCGCGAGGCACCAGGCTGCCACGATCCACGGGAAGTAGGTGTACGGCGGGGCCTGGCCGGTGGACTGCTTGAAGACGACGAAGGCGAGATAGCAGATGCCCGTGATCGGGATCACCAGTTCCCACTTGGGGATGTTCCCCCGGCCGGACAGGGTGAAGACGATGACTCCCGCGCCGGCGACCGCGTAGGCGACCAGCACGCAGAGGACGCCGATGGTGGCGAACCAGTAGTAGGTGTCGAAAGCCGTGCTGCCGACGGCGTACAGCACGGCGCAGAGCACCGCCCCGGCGATCCCCACGGCGCCCAGCGCCGCCGTCGGCGCACCGGTGCGGGGGTTGCTGCGGGCCAGCAGCCGGGGCCCGAAGCCGTCCCGGGCGAGCGCGTAGACCATGCGGGAGGCGGCCGCGGAGGAGGAGAGCGCGGCGGCGAAGGCGGAGGCCGCCGCGGCGAACCCGAGGACGAGAGCGAACCAGGTGCCGATGTAGCGATCGCTGAGAGTGGACAGGGAGGACTCGGCGGAGGCGAACTCCGCGATTCCCCGTTCGTCCGTGCCGAAGCCGATGACCTGGACGAACATGATCAGCACATAGAGCGCCCCGGTGAGCAGCACGCTGCCCGCCAGCGCCCGCGGGATGTTCCGCTGGGGGTCGTCGGTCTCCTCACCGAGCGAGGCACAGGCCTCGAACCCCGCCCAGGACAGGAACGCGAAGACGGTGGCGGTCATGATCGGGCCGAAGCCCACGCCGTCCGGGGTGAGGACGGACAGGTCGAACGGCTGCCCGCGCGGCGCCGTGCCCGCCGCCGTGCTGCCGACGACGACCGCGGCCAGCACCAGCATGGCGAGGATGCCGAGGCCCTCGACGATCAGCAGCGTCCGGGCGGTGACCCGGGTGTCCCGGGAGTTGAGCAGTCCGGCGCCACCGGCCGCGACGAGGGCCACCACGATCCACGGCCCGGTGGACGACAGGCCGAGCGCCGTCAGGAAGGCATGGACGAACACGCCGGTGGCGGCCAGGGTGCAGGCGAAGAAAGCCACGTAGGTGCCCAGCAGGGCGAAGCCGCCGAAGAACCCTGCGCGCGGCCCGATCGTGGCGCCGGCCAACGCGTACACCGACCCGGCGTGGTTGAAGTGCTGGGTGAGCCGCCAGAAGCCGTACGCCACCAGCGCCACGCCCAGCAGGCCGAGCAGGAAGACCAGTGGCACGGCCTTGCCGACGGTAGCGGCGACGCCGGCACCGTTGAGACCCATGGCGAGGGTCGGGCCCATCAGGCCGACGGACAGGGCGAGCGCCTCCCACAGGCGCAACTTGCGCGGGGCGCGTACGGATTCGGCCACAGGGCTCTCCGGAGGGGAGGCGGACGGCCGCGAGAAGGGTGCGGCCCGGGATCCCGTTATGAAACATCCATTTCTTCATCCAGGTCAATAGATCCGTGAACTGAAATGAACGTTTCTCGCACTGAGTCGCACCCGCAGACCTTCGGCCCGGCCGTCACTCGACCGTCGGCCCTCCCGCCGCCTCCTCCGCCGCCCTCATCCGGCGGGCCGCCGCCGGCCCCAGCCGGGCGTGCACGGCGGCCACCAGAGCCTCCGCCAGGGCGGTGGGGGCGACGATGCTGTCGAACGGGCTGGGCGCCTCCACCCGGGCCGCTAGCACCACGTCCGCGAACTCCGCGACCGGCGACAGCCAGGGGTCGGTGATCAGGACGACGCGCGCCCCCCGGTCGTGGGCGAACCTGGCCAGTTCGACCGTGTCGCGCTGGTACCGCCGAAGGTCGAACACCACGCACACATCGCGCGGCCCCACGTCCACCAGGAACCCCGCATCGCGGCCGGGCGGTTGGGGGTGCACCGTGGTGCCGGACCGCATCAGGCGCAGATGCAGGTCGAAGTACTGAGCCAGGGTGTGCGAGAACCGGCCGCCGAAGCTGGTGATCCGCTTCCCGGAGTGGCACAGGAGCGCCACCGCCCGCTCGAAATCCTTGCCCGGCAGCGCCTCGAAGGTCTGCGTGAGCGCCGTACGGCCCACGTCCGCCGCGACCTCGGCCAGTTCGGACGTCCGGGAGGCGTCGGTGATCACGGGCGTCAGGGTCAGCGGCGAGGCCCGGCGCGCCTGTACCTCCTCCCGCAGCGTCCGCTGGAAGTCGCGGTACCCGCCGAAGCCGAGCCGGGCGACGAAGCGGACCACGGTCGGCGGGCTCACCCCCGCGCGGTCGGCCAGCCCGGACGTCGACTCCAGGCCGGCCGTCGGATAGTGCGCCAGCAGCGCCCGGGCGATCCTCCGCTCGGCGGGCGACAGCGCCTCCTGCGACCGGCGGACCCGGTCGGCCACCGTCGCCCCCGGCTCCCCCGCGACACCGGTCGCACCGACCGCAGCGGCGGCGGGCCGCCCGAGACCCTCTTCTCCGTGACCGGCCATGCCGCCTTCTCCCCTGGTGAACGGTGACTACGGCCCGATCGTAGGCGGTGGCCGCGGCTGGGCAGGACGTTCCGGCCTGGGCGGGCGCCACTCCCCCGGCCCGGCACGGCGCCCGGTCGGTCATCCGACGTGATGGCGACTCCCCGGCCGCGGGCCGGCACGACCCGGCGCCACCCTCCCGAGGACTGACGCCCGGCCGCCCAGCAGGGCTGGGACGAACTGCTGCCCGGCCCGGACGCCGTCTGAGCCTCACCCGAACCGCCTCCCGGCCACCGCTGTTCCGCTCCCCCCGTTCACCCCGGGCGGTGAGCGGCCCGGAAGTCCGCGGGCCCGACCGCGCGGCCCCGGCCCGGCCGAGGCGGCGCGTGCCGCGTGTTCACTCGGGTTTCTTCAGACCCTAGGCCCGTCCCTCACAGCCCGAGGTCAGGGAAGAGCTTGTCGTCGCCCATCGGCCACGGGCCGAAGCCCTCGGCCAGGCGTATCAGCTCTGCCACTCCGGGCGGGTCATGCCGTGCAGGTTTCGGTACTCGGCGGGTCGCGGCGAGGACCAGCCCGCCAGCAGCTCCGGGCCGACCCGGTGGACCTCGACGCCGATCGGGTGGCACACCTCGACGGGGTCGTGGGCGTCCGGGCCCCACATCGGCACGGACAGGTCGCCACCGGGGCAGGTCGACAGGGCGCAGAGCAGGTCGAGCTCGGCGAAGAACTCGAAGTGGTCACCGGGGCGCGCCGGGCAGTCCTTCATGAAGTACTGGTCGTCCTCGTTGAGCCCGGTGCACTGGAAGACGTTCAGCACGTCGTGCACGTCGAACTCGGTCAGCCCGTAGGGCAGTACGGACCGTACGAGGTTGGAGTGGCAGTGGAAGTCGAAGTCCTCGCCGGTCAGCATCCGATTGACGTACGGGTCGCACCGGGTGCCGAGGAGATCGTGCACCCGGCCGCCCTCGGCGTCGGTGCCGTAGCCGGCGAGCGTGTCGTCGGTGATCGTGAGCAGCGGGCGCAGGAAGGGCAGGTTGGACCAGAGACGGTCGTAGGTGCTGACGTGCGCGCGCTGGAGCTGGCGGGTGCGGGCCGCCCACAGCCGCTCGCGCGGGTCGTGGCGGTTCCACACGTTGAAGTCGCCGACCTGCGGGCCGTCCACGGTGACCAGCCGGCACAGGTGCCCGGCGGGCACCTCCCACGCACGGCCGGAGCGGATCGGGACGGTGAAGCTGTCGACCAGCTCGCGGCGCTCGGCCGTAACGGACACCCGGTCGTAGAAGGCCCGGTCGACGTCGAGCGGGAGCCCATGGGCTGATCCGTGCCTGTACGGCGACCGGCGACACGCGAGCAGAGCGCGCCCCGGACATCACCGATAAACAGGGAGCCGTCCCCCTCGCCGGCCGACGGCCCTCTTACCCTGCGCGGCGGCTGGCCGTGGGACCGGAGCTATCTGCTCCGGCCCCACGGGGCCGCGGTGTTGGTGCAGCACACGGGCCGAGTGAGGGCCAACATCTTGATCGTTTATGGTGACTTCCGGAACTCGTTCCTCCGGTGGCCTCCCCACGGCTTGGGTCCAGCTGTCCGCGTGCGAAGTGACCCGGATTCCCGGCCGCCGGACCGTCCACCGCCGCACCGCACCACCGAAAGGCTGAGCCTCATGGGCTTCGCGCTGCTGGAGCGCATCCGACCCAAGAACCGCAATCTCGTCATGCGGCCCCCCACCTCCCTCCCACCGGGGGCCGGAGTCATCGGCTGCGAGGTCGTCGACCCGGTCGGGCTGCCGATGCCCAACGCTGCGATCAGCATCAAGTCGGCGCGAACCGGTCAGCAGGTCATGAAGACCACGACCGACCCCTACGGACTGTTCACCGCCGCCCTGCCGCCCGGCCGTTACACACTGCTGATCTCGGTGGAAAGCCTCCAACCCGCCCACCACACGCTGGACGTGGTCTCCGGCGAACGCTCATGGGCCGGCCGGGTGCAGTTGGAGCCGGCACGCCGGCTTCGCCTGCCGACGCCGGGGACCTGGCTGTTCGATCCGCCGCACACCGCGATCCGCTTCATCGCCCAGCATGTGGGCATGGCCAACGTGCACGGCCGGTTCGAGCGTTTCCAGGGCGGCATCCGGATAGCGGAGCGCATGGAGGACTCCTACATCGAGGTGAGCATCGAAGCCGCCAGCATCACGACGGGAAACAACACCCGCGACAACCATCTGCGCTCCGCCGACTTCCTGGACGTCGAGGCCTACCCCTACATCCACTTCGCCAGCACCCGCTTCAGCCACCACGCGGGCGCCCGCTGGACCCTGCACGGCTCCCTCGAGATGCACGGCGTCAGTCGCTCGGTGTCCCTGGAGACCGACTACCTCGGCGCGGTCAACGGCGGCTATCAGACGGAGCTGCGCTGCGCCGCCCGCGCCCGGACCGAACTGCACCGTGAGGACTACACCCTCAACTGGCGCAGCATGCTCGCGCGCGGCATCGCCGTGGTCGGCCCCACGGTGCGGCTGGAACTGGACATCCAGGCCATGTTCCAGGGCCCCGACACTCCCACACCGCCCGAGTAGAACCATTGCGGCGGCCGCCACCGCACACCTCGGCTCGGCCCGGAAGTCGCTCATGGTGCGGACGCCGCCGTGCCCCTGACTTTCCCTCACCCGGCGGATCGTCATGCCGCCCGGTCGGACGTACGTCCACGTACCCCGGCCGGGCTGGCGCCACGGAGCCGGAGCCGCCGGACATCGCGCGCCCGGACACCGCGGGCCTCCGGGCGTACGCGGCAGCGCGGCCACCGTACCCCGCCGCGACGTCGCGGTGCCGTTCAACGCCCGCCGGCCTCGCTCACCCGGCGCTGGGGCAGGCGCCGTGGCCCGGCCTGCCCCGGGTGCGACGGCGTTCCTTCATCTCCGCTTCCAGGACGTGGGTGCGGCCCCCCACCAGCTCGTCGCGGACCCGCTGCTCCATCCGGCGGAAGTCGCGGTAGTAGCCCTCGTCGTACTCCTCGATGATCTGGAAGGTCCACCGCCCGGCGAGCACGTTCCGGCCGACCAGCTCCCGGCTCAGCTCCTCGGCCAGGTCGTTCCGGCCGGCGGAGCGCAGCAGGCCGATCGCGTCGTCGAGGGTCAGGTCGGCGTGCCCGGTCAGCTGGTGGAAGGAATAGAGATGGCCGCGAGCCCGTTCGGTCGTCTCGAGGGCCTCGGAGAGCTTGCCCGCCGCCGCCACCGCCTCGTCCGCCGCTTCCTCGGGCCGCTGGTTCCGCGGCGCGGGCTCGTCCCTCGGCTGTCCCGTCTGTTCGCCGGTCGTCATCGGTTCGCCTCGCAGTCGTCGTAGGGTCCGATGACCGTTCCCGGCGCCGCCCGGGCGCGCACGGTTCGTGCCGGGCGTTCATACGACCGGGCGCTCACCCGGCCGCCCGCCCGCGGGCCGCCGGGCCCCGTTCGTCCGGGCCGTCCGCATCCATACCCCCTGGGGTACTATGGGAGAGAGTCTTCAACGCAGGGAGGTGCCCGGTGGTGGGCGTCGACGAGGAAGCGATGGGCGCGGTACTCAACCGCCTGCGCCGGGCCCAGGGCCAGCTGGCCGGGGTCATCGCGATGATAGAGGCAGGACGCGACTGCAAGGACGTGGTCACCCAGCTCGCCGCGGTCTCCCGCGCCCTGGACCGTGCCGGATTCAAGATCGTCGCCAGCGGCATNNCCGAGCTGGAGAAGCTCTTCCTCGCCCTCGCCTGACCGGCCGCGGAACCCCGGCCGGGCAGCTCTCCGCCGCGTAGCCTCCCGGCGGAAGCGGCCGCGGCGCCGATGGCCGCGGCCCGCCCGGCGGACTCGCCCCCTCCTGCCGACGGGCAGGAGGGGGCCTCTGCCGGTCCTGCGGCTGCGCGTCCGGTCAGCTCTCCGCCGCGCAGGCCGGCCGGGTACCGATGACGACGGTGGCGTTCAGCTCGTCGCACGCCATCACCCGCGGGACCAGCCCGTCACGGGCGAAGGCCTCCGCGGTCCGGGGCGCCTGGCGTTCACTCGTCTCCACCAGCAGGCAGCCGCCGGGCGCCAGCCACAGCGAAGCCGAGGCGGTCACCCGCCGCTGGACGTCGAGCCCGTCCGCGCCTCCGTCGAGTGCCACCAGCGGCTCGTGGACGCGGGCCTCCGGGGGCAGCAGCCCGATCGCCTCGGTCGGCACGTACGGCGCGTTGGCGACCAGGACGTCGACGCGGCCCCGCAGCGCGGCGGGCAGCGGTTCGTACAGGTCGCCCTCGTACACCTCGCCCCCGGTCGCGGCGACATTGCGGCGGGCGCACCGTACCGCGGCGGGGTCGATGTCGACGGCATACAACTCGGCCCGGTCCAGGGCCGCGACCAGCGCGGCGCCGACCGCTCCCGAGCCGCAGCACAGGTCCACGACGACGGTTCCCCGCGGGCGGCCGGGACCGCGCCCG
>DOWQ01000313.1 GCA_003519485.1 Streptomyces sp.
ATCCGGCACCTCGAAAACGGGCTGGTACACGAACGGTCCCGCATTGACCGCGTGCGTCACCTCGCCGACCTCATCGCCGCCGGCGCGCCCTGGACCGCCAACCACCAGAACACCGCGGCCCGCATCCGCACCGCCGCGAACACCACGGACGCCGAGTGCCGTCGCTGCCACTGCCCCGCCGACAGCCCGCAGTGCGATCACTGCAACTGCTGCGACGTACCCGACCAGCCCGCCTGACAACGCCACGGGGCGCCCCCTGTGCCGGCCAGCAACCCGGGGCGGCCCCGCCCAGCTCCCCCCACGCTTCCTGATCCGTCGCACCATCCGGGAGTCCACATGCACGACACCGTCGCCCCAGCCGTCTGGCCCTGCGAGCTGTGCGGAAAGCCGTCCCGCGACCGGGTTCACGCCAGCTGCCGCCAGTACCTCGACGACGACCTCGCCGCCCTCCCGCAGCTCTACCGGGCCCTCGGAGCCGAACTCGCCCCCGGCCGACGCGGTGGAGACGGGCGTTCCGCCACCCGCAGCGCGCCCCTGCCGTGTAGCGAAGCCGTCCTCGACCTGCGGGCCCGCGGCGGCATCGAAGGCGTCGTCACCACCTGGGAGCGTGACGCCCGTGAAACCCTCGGCTGGGCGCCGCCGCCCTTCCGCGGGGACATCGAACAGACCATCGCCGGGGCCGTGCTGTTCCTCCGCGGCAACCTGTCCTGGTTCTGCGATGTGCACGAGGTCCGCGAGCTGGCATCGGACGTCCGCCGGCTCGTCGGCGAATGCCGCAGGATCATCACCGGGGAACGCCCGGAGCGGCGGATCGCCGTCGTCTGCGACACCGAGGACTGCGGCGGCATCATGCGGGTCACGATCAGCACCGACGGGCAGCGCTGCCCCCGCTGCCAAGTCCAGTACGGGCGGGCCGACGTCCTCGAGCTCCAGCCCGCCGAACGCCGCGCAGCATGAGCGCTACCAGCAAGTAGCCGCACATACAGGCGATTTGTGACTTATTCAGAAACGGATATTCAACGATCGAACTACCGTCAGAATGGTGAATATCCGGTTACCTCCTGGCCAACGCTGGCCCCATCGAGACGGGACGCTCGGTGACCGAACCACCCTCGGAACCAATCGACCGGCGGCGCTTCAACACCTCGGAACGTGTTGCCCTCTACCTCGCCGCCGACGGCCATTGCAGTCGATGCGGCGATCCGCTAGAGCCCGGCTGGCATGGCGACCACGTCACGCCCTACTCGGCTGGCGGACCCACCGACGTCATCAACGGGCAGGCACTCTGCCCCGAATGCAACCTGAAGAAGGGCAACACCGTGGCCAATGACGCCCGCGAATGGCAGACCCACGCCCGCGACCTGTTCCTGTCCCAGCCGAAGCGGGACTTCATGGTGGCCGCAACACCGGGAGCCGGAAAGACATGGTTCTCGCTAGCTCTCGCCAAGCTGCTCATCGAAGAAGGGACGGTGCAGCGCATCGCCGTAGTCGTCCCCACTGACGCACTCCGCCAGCAGTGGGCCGACGTAGCGGAGCAAGTTGGGATATCGCTCATGCCCGTGTCCTGCCCGGACGACTATGAGAAGGACGGCTATCACGGCTGTGTCGTCACCTACGCCCAGGCCGCCCGCGGCGTCGGTGCCCAGCTCCTCCGGCGAATCACCCGGCGGCCCACCATCGCCATCCTCGACGAAATCCACCATGCAGGCGAAAGCCGTGCCTGGGGCGACGGCCTGACCGATGCCCTTGAGCACGCGGTCCACCGCATCGCCCTGACCGGCACTCCGTGGCGCAAGGACTCGACCAGTCCCATCCCGTTCGTCACCTACGACGCCAACGGAAAGGTCAAGGTCGACTACGCATACGAGTACGGGACGGCCGTGTCCGACGGCGTCTGCCGGCGCATCGAGTTCCACGCCTACGACGGTGAAGCCAAGTGGGCGGACTGCGGGAAGATCAGCAGTTCCGCGCTCGGCAGCAATCTGGCCGAGATCGACGTGTCGGCCGTGCTCGACACTGTCCTTCAGCCCAACCAGCCGTGGATGCCTGCCCTTCTGGCCCAGGCGGACAGGGCGCTCGACGAACTCCGCATCGAAGTCCCCGACGCGGGCGGCTTGGTCGTCGCCCACGAGATGTACCACGCCCGCGCCTACGCCGAGATCCTCAAGCATGTCACGGGCCAGGAGCCGACGATTGTGCTCTCTGACGATCCGGACGCCAAGGGGCACATCGAGCGGTTCCGCGACTCCACCAGCAAGTGGCTGGTGGCCGTCCGGATGGTCTCGGAAGGTGTCGACATCAAGCGTCTCGCGGTCGGCGTGTACGCCACCAAGATCCGCACGCCTCTGTTCTTCCGCCAGGTCGTCGGACGGTTCGTCCGCGTCCGCAAGGACGAGGAGTTCAACGCTCGGCTCTACATCCCCGCTGTTCCTGCCCTCATGGATCACGCCCGTGAGATCGAGGAGGAGTTGAGGCATCAACTCGCCGTCGAGTTTGAGCGGGAGCGCAAGGCCCGCGAGGATGCCGGTTACGGTCAGGGCGCCTTCGACTTCGAACGGCAGCCGTTGTCCGCGACCGAGGCGACGTTCGACCGGGCCATCCTCAACGGCGACGAGGTGACCCCGGAAGAGGTGGATCGTGCGGTCGCCTGGTGCCGCAGCAACGGCATTCCCGCCACGTATGCCACCAACGTGGCCCGCGGGCATCGGTCGATGGAGCAGAACGGCGTCGAAGTCATCTCACCCGAGGCCGTGCCAGTCGTGGCCATCCCGCGGCACCGACGCGAACGCATGCTGCGGGGCGAGGTCGACACGCTGGCCGGCAAGGTGGCCTACCGGATGGGGATGCCGAAGAAGGACTTCAACTACTGGCTCCGCAAGGAGGGCTTCCCGCCCCGCGCAAAGGCGACGATCGAAGACCTTGAGCGCATCCAGCAGTTCCTCGTGAAGCGGCTCGGTGAACTGTGAACCTGAAGAAGAACGCCAACCTCGTCGAGGCGCTGGGCTCGTCGCTCCGCAGCGGAGACCACGGGCTGAAGGCGGTCCCTGGCCTCGTGAAGCGTGTGCTCGCCGAGGACGCGTGGCGCAGCTTCGTGACTCAGCGCGGCGAGCTTGTCGAGTACGACCACTTTGAGGAGTTCGTCGCAACGCCGCCACTGAAGGGGCTCGGGGCGTCGCTGGATCTGGTCCGGACCCTGGTCCGCGACGATCCGCTCGCGCTCGATCTGTTCGACCAGGCGACTCGCAGTGCGCATGGTGGAGATCGGCACTCTGATGCCTTCAAGTTGGATGATATAAAACTTGAAGGTTCGCAGATGGCGGCCCCCACCGGCACCTCCCGCGAGGCAGGACTCCGCCGCCTACGCAAGGATCGCCCCGACCTCCATGCCGAGGTACTCGCCGGCGCGTTGAGCACGCACGCCGCCATGGTCAAAGCCGGCTTCCGGCGTCGCGCCCTCACCGTCCCCGTCGACACCCCGGAGAACATGGCGCGCGCCCTCCGCCGCAACCTCCCCCCAGAGGCCGTCACCGAACTCGCGAAGCTGCTCACCGCCGCAGGCGAATAGCACGACGAAGCCCCCGCCCGGGAGAACCGGGCGGGGGCTTCTGTCCGTGCTCGTCGGGCGGCGTCGAGGGTGGCAGGATCTTGGACACGTGGACCCGCTCACGTCCCTTGAGCGGGTCCACGTTCACGAGGGTTCGCCCTCGACCTGCCACAGCCCCGGCGCGTAGACGTCCTCCCAGTATTCGATCGGGCCGTCCTCGTCGTGAAAGACGTTGATCAGGGTGAGGACCGGCACGGCGGCGTGGGGCGGCGGGACGATTTCGAGCAGCTCCAGCTCGATGCTCGTGGCGAGGCGGGCGGTGCGCCGCTCTGGCGAGCGGGTGATCTCCTTTCCGGTGCGCTCCGTGTAGTGCTCCTGCCAGAACCGCTCGGACGGCCCTTCCTGGAGTACCTCGGGTACGGGCCCCCAGGCCCTTGGGTGGATGACGGACAGGCCGACCGAGCGCGGCTTGCCGTCCTGGCGATGGACGCGCCGGCGCAGTCCGACCTCGTCGTGCAGCTCGATGCCGAGCGCATCGGCGATCTCCGGGTCGGCGCATGAGCGGAGCGCCACTTCGTGATTGCTGGTCGTCTCGCCGGGGCCGAGGTACTTCCCCGTCCGGGAGTAGCGACGGAGCCGCGCGGCTCCGGTGGAGACGACCCTGGGCCGCTCGGCGACGACGGTGCGGGCGCCGGGCTGGGTGTAGATCAACCCCTCGTCTTTCAGCAGCCTGTACGCCCGGTTGACCGTGGCCATGCTGGATTCGAGCTTCTCTTGCACCTCGCGCATGGACGGCATGGGGTCGCCGGGCCGGAGGGTTCCGTCCTCGATGAGCTGCCGGTAGCGGGTTGCGATCTCCGTGTACGGGGTCTTCTTTGCGGGCTTTGCCACGTGGGGCCTCCTCCTCATGGGTAGCGCTACTGATTCTCCCCGAAGAGTAGACCGGCGCGTCGCCGACGGGATTCCTTTCGGGGGTTGCTAGAGCGCTACAGTAGCGCTACCTTGTGGGCAAGCGAAAGGCCCCGCCCGGTGCGACATCACCAAACGGGGCCTGAGTCCGAACCTCCTGCGACGAGGAGCTCCAGCCGTGAGCATTACCGTACCGAACAACGTCAAGCGGGGCCGTGAAAGCTCCCTCCCCTTCGCCCTGCCGGCCGACCGCGCCCCGCGCCGGGTGACGGTCAGTGTCATCGGCCGGCCGGTGACGGTCGACTGCCCGACCTGGTGCACCGCCCCGCACACCGAGACGCTGGTGTCGCTGGACGACCTGTGCCACGAGGGCGAGCAGACCGCCCTGGCCGCGCCGACGTGGACCGCCGGCGAGCCCCGCACCGTTCAGATCCTGGCCGCGAACTTGGCCCAGTACCCGTTCTCTCGCGGTACGGACGCCGAGCCGCACCTGCTCCTCGACGCCGCCGACGACGGCGAGGCCGCCGAGCTCCACCCGGCCCGCGCCCTCGCGTTCGCCGACCAGCTCGACGCCCACGCCGCGCAGATCCGCCGCCTCGCCAGGCAGCTCCCGACCCCGACCGGTGAGCCTCTCGTCGGCGCGGCCGCCCGCGACATGGGCAGCCTGCTCCGCGCCACGCTCGCCGCCGAACCCGACCCCCAGCACGAGCGGGCCGGCGACACCCCCGACAGCCTGCCGCCGCTCCCGCAGCGAGACCCGGGCAAGGCGCTGTGAACTACGTCGGCCACACCAGCCCCGGACTCCTCGTGACGAGCGGCCCCCGCGATGGCGGCATGCACGGCGCGACCTGCCGATGCGGCTGGACCAGCCAGCCCACCCCGTACTCCGAGCGCGCCTACATGGACGCCCGGAACCACGCCCGACGCTGCGACCGCCCGGTGCCCCGCCGGCCCTAGCGTCCACGAACCGCCGCCCCCGCGGGGTGACCAACACCCCCCGCGCAGCCCCCTCGGGGGCGGCCACCACTTCCCGACCACGCCACCCCCCGAGAGGACCCGCCATGACCCGCACCCTGTTCGACGCCGACTTCGCCGCCACGTCCGACCTGGCCACCCACTCCCGCCGCACGGCCACGGTGGCCGACGCGGACGCCGCCTACCGGGCCGACCTCGTCACCCGGTACGTGACCGCCGACTCCTGGGAGGCCGAGCTGAAGATCCTCGCCGAGGCCGTCCGCTACGACAAGCAGCACCCCGACGAGCTGCCGCTCTACGACGAGATGCACGGCACCCGCATCGGCCAGGCCGCCTGAAAACCGGGTCCGACCCCGACTGCCCAGAACTCGACACCGACACCGCCGACCGCATCTGACCAGAAGGAGACCCGCCCATGCCCGGCCCACCTGACTGGCTGCAAAGTCAGATCACAGATCGCGACCGTGCTGCTGACGCCCTCGGCGCAGCCGCCGACCAGATGAACGTCTGCCGCTCGATCGCGGCCGACCTGAACGCCGCAGGCAAGGACCACACCGCGGACCCGTACTGGCGGGCGGCCGTAGCCGAATCCCACCGGCTCACCGAGACATTCGGCCTCGACGAGCACGACATCGGAGAAGAGGCCGCCCGGCGCCGCTGACCACCCCCCCCCGCACCTCGAGCACCAGACGACACACCCACCGAGAGGACCCGCCATGTCCCTGTTCAGCAAGAGTTCCGCCGAGAAGTCCGCCATCGCCGACATGAAGGCCGCCGACAAGGCGCTCAACGCGTACTCCGACAACGAGCGTCGTGCCGGGCGCCACGACGAGACCGCCGAGTACGAGCGGCTCAACCGGGCCGCGAACGAGGCGGCCGGCAAGGTCGGCTTCTGGCGCGGCGGCAACAAGCGCTGACGACTGCCTGTGGCCCCGGACATCGCGCCGGGGCCGCGGGGAGCCGTGGGCGTAGAACCCACTGCCCCTTCTTCGGTGAACGCCGGAAAAGCCTGGTCATCCCGAACTGCCAACCCGAGAGGAAACCCGCATGGCGAAGGACGGCGACCGCTGCATCCCCTGCGAGGAGCACGCCCGGCTGCACTCCGACCCGCTCGGGCTCGGATCCCGGGAGCCGTGCCCCCAGTGCGAGGAACACGTCGAGCTGCACAAGCGCGAGCGGCGGATCACCTGGTGGTGACCGCGCCCGCTTCGCCCGCCACCTGACACCCCACCTGAGAGGAGTCGCACCGTGCACGCCTATCTGATCACCGCGAAGCCCGGCCGCTGGCAGCGGTCCGCCCGGGCGGTCCGGGTGTGGACGGTGCGCCTCCTCGTCGCCGCCCTCCTCATCGCCCTCGGGGCCGTGGTCCTCGCCCTCCGCTGCGCCCGGCCCCTGATCGACCTGGCCGCCACCGCCGCCATCCGCACCGAACTTGAAGTCAGCATCCGCACCGGGCTCCCCGGACTCGGCGCCCTCGCCGGCGCCCGACTCGCCGAAGCCTTCGCCCACGAATTCCGCACCGCATGGAAGCAGGAGAGGACTGATACCCCGTGACCACCGCCCTTGAGAAGGTCAACGGCACCGCCCGGGGCGCCGACGAGCCGCGCTTCGACCCGGTGGCGCTGGCCGAGGCCGCGGCGATCCGGGCCCGCACCGAAGCCGAGGCCGAAGCCGCCCGGCTCAAGGCAGAAGCCGAGACGGACGCGATCCGCGCCAAGGCGGCCGAGGAAGCCGAGCGGCAGCGCATCGCCAACGAGCGCGCCCGGATGCGCCTGGAGCGCGAGCAGGCCGACCACGACGCGAAGATCGCCGAATCCGCGAGGAAGCGTGAAGAGAGCGAGCGCGCCACCCGGGCCGCACGCGAGAAGGAAGACGCCCAGCAGCAGGCGCAGGCCGAAGAAGCCGGGAAGCGCGTGAAGTCCGCGCAGTCGTGGCGCAAGGCCGCCCTCGGCTTCGCCATCGTGTGCGCGATCGTCGCCCTCCCCGTGCAGATGTCCGCCTTCTTCGACCGCGACGCCTTGTGGCTCCTCGCCGCCCCCGCCGTCCTCGAAGGCGGCGCCTGGGTGGTGCTGCGTGGCGCGGCGGCCGCCGTCGACGACCACCGGCCGCACTGGCACTACCGGCTCATCGCCTGGTCCCTCGCCTTCATCGCCGCCGGCATCAACCTGTGGCACGGACTCCACGCATTCGACCCCGCCACCGCGCTCGGTACCGCCTTCGCCTCCATCGCCGGCCCCGGCGTCTGGGACCTCCACGAGCACGGCCGGATCCGGGTCCGCGACGGGAAGGAAACCTGGCGCGAGCGGCGCCGCCGGACCGCAGCAGAGAAGGCCGCCGCGAAGGAGAAAGCCGCGAAGGAGAAGGCCGCCGCCGACGCCCGGCAGGCCGCGGCCGAACAGCTCGCCACCGAGCGGGCCGAGCAGTTCCCCGACGAGTGGAAGTGGGCGCTGCGGATCGCCGCCGCAGTCGGCGAGACCACCGTCACCGAAGACGTGTGGATCCGCGCCTGGGACGAACTGCACGCCACCAAGCCCGGCGAGACCGTCGACCAGATCCGCCGCCGTAACGCCGCCGCCCGGCGCGTGGCCATGGCCCGCTCCGAAGCCTCCGGCAACACGCCGAGCAAGGTCCCGAACGCGCAGCGTGCACCGCAAATGCCCAACGCGGCGAAGAAGCGCGTCTACAACCCGCCCGCGCGACCCGGACGCAGGACCAAGGGCGACACCCCGAAGTACGTCAACGCAGCCCGCAAGCAGGCGGCCATCACCGCCAAGCAGGCCGCTACCGGCAGCCACTGACCACCACTACGACAAGAAGGAGATACGACCGTGAGCATCGAGACGGCCCCGCACGCGGGCACCACGAGCTGGGACCGTGTCGTCGTACCCGGCGAGATCATCAAGGGCGACGGAGGCGAGATCGCCGACGGCGTCATCGAAGTCCGCCCCCACCGGGCCCCGGTCCTGTACCGGGCCGGCGGGGCGGCCATGGTCGCCGCCGCAGCCACCGGGCGGGCCGTCGGCCTCACCGCCCGCGGCGCCTGGACCGGCGGCCACTACTTCGGCGCCGGAGCCAAGGCCACCTGCATACTCGGCTACCGGTACATTCGCGCCCACGACCTCCAGGAAGCCCTCGGCGGCGTCAGCTCCGGCGGCGACTTCGGCAAAGTCGAACGCGTTCGCCGCCGCCGCTGGAAGACCCTCGGCTGGATGGCCGGCGCCACCGCCGCCCTCAACCTCACCGGCTGGTGGGCGCTCGTGAAGTACGCGGGCATGACCGCCCTCGACTACTCGTGGGCCGTCCCGCCCAGCGTCACCGCGCTCGCCACCACGGCCGCCCTCACCCTCTACGGCCGGTACCGGATCCAGAGCCCCGGCATCCCCGCCGGGCAGCTCATCGCCGACGAGGACACCGACGACGGCGAGGAGCCGTACCCCCTCGCCTGGTGCAAGTCTCCGGGTCAGGTCCTCGAATGCGTCTCGCGCGCCCTCTACGCCGAAGGCGTCGAGACCCGGCGCATCGACATCGCGGCCGCACAGAAATGGGGCTGGGAAGTCGACGTCGACCTCAAGGGCTCCACGCCCGGCAAAGTCAACGCTGTCGCCGACCAGCTCGACACGCACTTCGACATCGCCAAGGGCGGCACGCTCATCGAGCCCGACCCCGAGCGGTCCGCCCACATCACCCTCCGGCTCGTCACCAGCGACCCGTTCACCGACATGCCGCGGCCGGCCGTGCACGCCCCCAACAGCCTGTCCGTCCGGGACATCGTCGGCTACGGGCAGGGCATGGACGGCGCCCCGCTCGAATTCCGCCTCCAGGGCATGTCGATGCTCATCATCGGCTCCTCCGGCTCGGCGAAGACCAAAGGCGCGCTCCGGTCCCTGCTGGAAGCCATCACCGCCTGCCGGGACGCCGTCGCCGTCGAAATGGACCCGGCCAAGGACGGGCTGGCGGAGTTCGAAGGCGTCATGGCCGCCCCGCCCATCCGCGGCGGGAAGGCGTGCACCGAATGGCTGTCGCACCTGGTGCAGATCGCCCGGGCCCGCAACAAGGTCAAGTCGGCGAAGAACATGGGCGACCTGTGGAAGCCGTCCCCCGAGCACCCCTCGATCTTCGGTGTGGTCGACGAGTTCATCTACCTGCCCCCGGAGGCCAAGACGCTCGCCATCGAGCTGCTGCGGCTCGGCCGGGAGACCGGAGTGCACCTCATCTTCGCCGCGCAGGAGTCCACGGCCGAGGCGCTCGGCGACGCGATCGCCAGCGCCGTCACCTACCGCATCATGCTCGCGTCCCGCTCCGAGGACGTGCGGCTCGTGTTCGGGACAGGCGCCTCCGCGGACGGCTACCGGCCCGACCGGCTGCGTCCCGCCGTCGATGAGGAGCGGGTCTACGACGCCGCGAAGTTCTACATCAAGGGCCCCGGGTTCCTGCGGCCCATCCAGTGGCGGTGGCACCGCCTGGAGCGGGAGCAGATCCGGCAGGCCGTCGCCGACCGCCAGGCCGCGGGCCGGCCCTGGTTCGACCACGACAGCCTGGCCGCCGCCGACCTGCTGCACGTCATCACCCGCAGCGGAGGGCCCGGCGCGGTCTCCGTCGCCGACCGGCTCGACGTGCTGGAGGACGAGCGGGCCGGGGTCGTCGCGGCGATGCTGCGGCTGTTCGACTCGCGCGGCGTGGACTGGCTGCCGACCTCGCTGATCGTCGGGGCGGGCGTCGCCGACGACGCGACGGAACTGCAGGGCGTTCTCGCAGGGCTCGCGCGGGGCGCCACCTCGACCCGACAGGACACCGGTAATGGCCGGGTCCGCGGCTGGGAACGGGCTGTCGCCGAACAGGCTGCCGCTGCCCTATTTGCCCCGTCCCGCACCCCGTCCTGACCCCGTCCACGGCCCGGCCCGGGCCCGTCCGCAGGGCGTCCCACCAGAAGTGCATGTCCGCAGGTGGGACGCCCTCGGGACGGGGTCCGGCCGGGGTACGGACGGCCCACGGACACCCTATTGATCCATATTTGTGAAGTTCTGAGGAAGGATGATCGACCATGGCCACTAAGAAGCCCGCACGCCGCCGGACGGCCGCCTCGAGCCGCCGGAAGCCCGGCCCGCGCAAGAGCGTCGCCCGCAAGCCCCGCCGCGGCGGATTCTGGCAGCGCAGGGCCACCGACCTCGCCTGGTTCGTCGCCCAGCAGGGCGAGAAGCACACCACGACCGTCCAGTCCCGGAAAGACGCCGCGATCCTCCGCGCCACCCACCAGGGATGCCAGCGCTGCGGCGGCAACGGCCAGATCTTCACCAAGGGCAAGGACGGCAGCTTCACCGGCTCCAAGCCGTGCCCCGCCAAGCCGCAGACCATGAAAGTCTCCCGGCTCAAGGTCGCCGCCGCCGCCCGGTTCGGGCAGGACAAAAGGTCCGGACTCTGCGGCTGGAAGTGCCCCTGCGGCAAGAGCGAGAAGCCCCGCTACCGCGACGCCAAAACGGCCACCACCGCGCTCCGCACCCACGAACGCAAGACCCACGGCGGCGCCGGCGTCGGCGGCTCCTGGTACGCGCAGGTCCCCGACACCAAGCCCGCCAAGACCCCCGCCCCCGCCGTCACCAAAATCGCCACCGGCAGCGGCAAGACCGACGCCCAGTGGGAGAAGCAGAACAAGGCCACGCCCCCAGCCAAGGCCCAGGCTCAAGGCAAGTGCTGGCAGTGCTCCGGCCAAGGGGCCCTCTACTCCGCATTCGGCGGCAAGCAGCTCACCACCGTGTGCGGCGAATGCACCGGCACCGGCAAAGCGGCAGCGAAGGCCGCCTGATGTCCGCGCCCACGCTCACCCCCGCCGCCCTCGACCAAGCCGCCGCGCGGATCCTCGACGAGCACGGCACCGGGGAAGCGTGGGCCGGGATCACCGCCGGCTGGGACCGGACCGCGCCCGCCGCCCCCGCCGCCCGGCGCCTGCTGACGAAAACCGTCGACGAACTCGTCACCGAAGCCCTCGGCGCCATCAACCCCCACGGCACCCGACCACCCGTCGACGTCCGGCTCCCCGGCCGGCTCGCCCGCGCCCTGCCCGATTGGGCGCACCGCCACCGCGCCGACCTGTCCCACCTGCCATCAACGCAGTTGTACGTCGCCGCGACCATCCTCCGCGAATGGGGCTGGCAGCAGCGCCCGCACCACATGCGGAACTGGCGCGGGCAGCGCTGCATCTGTGGGGCCATCATCACCGCCGTACACCTCGGCGTCGGCACCGAAGCCGCCGCCGGACAAGCCGCTTGGCATGTCCTGAGCGAACTGAAGGGGAGAGGTTGGGGGGCGCTTATCGGAGACTGGAATCAGGCCCCGGGCCGCACCGCCGAGCAGGCTTTCGACGTCGTCATGGGCGCGTACCGGCGGGCTGCTGCTGCCGAGCAGTAGTCGCCCTCGCCATCCAACGATCCCGACCCGGCAGCCGCATGACCCGCCCGACAGGCTCGGCGCCCAACGCCACACACAGGCGCTGTAACGCCGCTCGGGTCTCGCGCTCGGAATCCGCTTGCACCGTCCACACCAGAGGCATGGAGACAGTCTGGCGCAGCAGCGCCCATGTCCGAAGCAAACAGGAGAATGAAGAAGCTGCGGTCGACAACTGCGGACGCAAGCCGTGATCTATTCGGCGATCACGGATCCGCTTGACGCCTGACCAGCCCGAACGTATCGTTCATTTCATCAGACACTTGTGACTTGAAGGGCCGCCTGCTATGGCGGCCCTTTTTGCTGTACAGGGGAGGTGCGATGGCCACCGAACCCCGCGGACTCATCACCGAGGCAGACGCTGCCTACTACACAGGCCGCCCGGGCGTCACCATCCGGCGATGGGCCCACGAAGGGCGCATCAACCGGTACGGGAAGGGCCGCGGCAAGGTCCGATACCGGGTCTCCGAACTGCCCGTGGCTGAACGCGACGAGTGGACACGCGAGCTCGTCAAGCCCGGCGACCCGCCGGCACTGCCCGCAGGCCGCAAAGCCGCCTGACCCCCGATACGAGGCGCTCGATCCCCCCCAGTGGCGCCTCCCCCGCTGCCCGGCCGGCCCACGCGCCGGGCAGCGGGACCAAAGCACCCGCCCCGGCCGACTTCACCCTCGAGCCGGGGCGGGCCCCAACCACCCGGAGACAGCCATGCCCACATCCATCGCCGAGGGCAAGGACTGGTCCCTCGAACGCTTCAACCGCCACCAGCCCAACACCGTCACCGACATCGGCCCCGGCGACGGCACCTACGCCAAGCTGCTGAGGCCGCACCACGAAGGCGTGTGGTGGACCGCGGTGGAAATCCACAAGCCGTACATCGGCCGGTACAAGCTCAAAGCCAAGTACGACGAAGTCCACAACCTCGACGCCCGCGAAGCGCCCGATCACCTGTACCACCGGGATCTTGTGCTGTGCGGAGACGTCCTCGAGCACATGGAACGCGACGAAGCCGTCGCCCTGCTCCAGCGCATCCAGCAAGCCGGCGCGTGGAACATCCTCGTCAGCATCCCCATCGTCGAAGCCCCCCAAGGCGAAGTCGACGGCAACAAGCACGAGACGCACGTCCACCACTGGGACTACGACGACATGGGCCAGGTCCTCGCCTCGCTCGGCGGCAGCGTCGAATCCATGAAGGGCGACACGCTCGGCGTGTGGTGGTGGAGCCGGCGGACGTAGCACCAAACCCAATAGCGCCCGCAGTTGATCACTGCGGGAAGGAAGCCCCGAGTCTCCTGGCTCGGGGCTTCCGCAAATCCAGGAGGAATCATGGAGTTCCGTATCACGATCGTCGGCACTGCCGAACTGCTGATGCACAGCGCAAGGCTGTCGAACCCGCTCGACCCCATCGCGAAGGCGATGAAGAAGGTCAGCTCCAAGCGCGCCAAGACCGACGAGGACTACGAGGAGCTGGCCCGCCTGGAGCACGCGGGCGGCCTGTACCACGACCCCGACGTGGGCCCGTACATCCCCGGCGAGAACATCCAGCGCTGCCTCACCGACGCGGCGAAGGTGACGCGGTCCGGGGTGAAGGTGACGCGCGGCGTGTTCATCTCGACCGACGTGAACCCGCTGGGCTACAAGGGCCCGCGCGATGTGGACGGCCTCTGGGCTGACGACAACTTCCGCCACATGGCCTCGGTGAAGGTCCAGCAGAATCGTGTCATCCGGTGCCGTCCCCGCTTCCGTCAGTGGAGCGTTGAGGCGGAGGGCACCCTGGATGCGGCGGTGCTGTCGTTCGAGGATCTGACTGCGATCGCGGACACAGCGGGGGCGATGATCGGCCTGGGTGACTACCGGCCCCGGTTCGGCCGGTTCCTCGCCGAGGTGGTGAAGCTGTGAACGCCCCGTTCGAGCCTGTTGGCGAGGTCGCGCGCTGGCGCATGGTGTACGACATGCTGAAGCCGCTCGCGGTGGACGACGTCATCACCTACGAGGATGCGGCGGATGTGCTCAGCTTGGATGCTGAGAAGGACCGCCCGGTGCTGCAGTCCGCGATCCGCCGTGCGGCGCGCACTTTCGAGACTGTCGACAAGCACGCGCTGGTCGCTGTGCCGAACGTGGGCTACCGGGTGGTGCGTGCTGATGAGCATGTGGTGCTGGCGCGAGGTCAGCAGCGGCGCGCGTCGCACGCCCTTCAGCGGGGCCACTCGAAGGTCGTGAACGTTGACCTGCGCGGGTTGCCGCCAGAGGTACGGCAGTTGACGGAGGCGACCGCACGGGCCTTCTCGATGCAGATGGACTTCAATCGGCGGTTCGATGTGCGGCAGCAGCGGCTTGAGTCGGTGGTGTCCGAGGTGTCGGAGCGGACGAACCGCAGCGAGGCGGAGATCGCCGGACTCAAGGCGCGACTCGCCCGGATTGAAGGCGAACCGGGATAGACTGTGACCGCACGGCAGGGCAGGTTGGGGCCCGGCAAGGCTAGGCACGGCGCGACAGGGCAAGGCGTGGCTCGGCTTGGCAAGGCCCGGCTTGGCAAGGCATGGCGGGGCACCCTACGGGGTGCCCTTTGCCATGCGACACTGAAGTCGCCAGGAGCGGCTCGACAAGGCTTGGCATGGCCTGGCGGGGTTTGGCGTGACATGGCACGGCATGGTGGGGCGTCTTACGAGACGCCCCATTCCCACGAGCAGCGGCAGCCAAGGGGGAACATGTCGGGCGGATGGCGGGACTCCCGGAGGCGCGAACGTCTGCCTCCTGGCTGGCGCAAGATCCGGGCCCGCATTCTTGCGAGGGACGTGACCTGCGTTCTATGCGGCGTCAGGCCGTCCGTGTTCTGCGATCACATCGTGGCCAAGGCCGACCTCAACGGGGATGCCGATCTTCAAGGCGTATGCGGACCCTGCCATGATCAAAAGTCGTCACGGGAAGGGAACGAGGCCCGGCTCGCAAACCCGCCGCCCGGGCGGAAGAGGCCCCCCGAAGATCACCCCGGGCTCAAGTGATGCCGGCCTACCTCATCCAGCACCCCGCCGAACAACGCCGCGAAGACGTCCTCATCGAGGACCCCGAACTCACCCTCACCTTCACCGGCGGCTGGGCCATCTTCACCGACGGCCAAGGCATCTGCCTCGCCATACCCAGCGGGCAACAAGCCCACATCCAGCGGGTAGACGCAGAGCAAGAGCAGGAGCCCGCGCCACAGAAGGAGTGATCCAACGTGGCCAGGAGCAAGAGCGGCAACGCCTCCGCACTCAAGCGGTACTGGGGCAGCGGAGCAGGGGCGGCCAAGATCCGATGGGGCACGCCCGGTGACTGGACCAGGTGTAACCGACAGCTCTCCAAGTACCTCGGTCCGCGGGCCAAGGGGTACTGCGCGCGCATGCACAAGGCGAGGACAGGGGCATGGCCAGGGAGCAGGGCCAACGCCGGCAGGCGCAGGCGGTAGGCGCAGGCGTAGGGCACCGGAGGGAGGCAGGCATGGCAGCCACCTGCATGCTGCACGTCCAGTGTCCCGAGTGCGACGTCGTCGTACCGATCACCATCCAAGCCGAGCTCGCACGAGGCGACGACGACAGGCAGACGATCAGCCTGGAGCCTGACCTCACCGAGCTGTGGGCACACGCCTGGACGCACGAGGACGGTCCGGCCGGCTCGGGGTGACCTACTGGTCCCGCCGGCCCGAGACCCTGGGGGGATACCCCCTCCCCCCGCGGTAGGGCCATCGGGAACGTGTACATGGCGTCCGTGGCTACGGTTCTGGGGACTTTGGATCTTGAAGGGTGGTGGTCGCCATGGCCGGCCGCGGCCCTCAGCCCAAGGACTCCTCCCGCCGGGCGCGAGCCAACAAGGACCCGATCGCGCAGACTCTGCTGCGGTTCGAGCAGGCGGAGCCGCCGGATCTGCCGACGCTGCAGGTGATGAAGGACGGCGATCTCGTCGAGCACTCGTGGCCGGCGCGGACGCTGGACTGGTGGGAGATGTGGAAGGCGAGCCCGCAGGCTGAGCACTTCAGCTCGACGGACTGGGACTTCCTTCTGGACACCGCGGTGGTGCACGCCCGGCTGTGGTCGGGGGAGATGTCGGCGGCCGCCGAGCTCCGGCTACGGGTGGCGAAGTTCGGCGCGACCCCGGAGGACAGGGCGAGGCTGCGGATGCAGTTCGCGCAGGCCGACGAGGCGGATTCGAAGCGCCCGCCGGGGAGTTCGTCGAAGCAGAGGTACGCGGACTTGAAGGTTCTCCCTGGAGGTGGCGATGCCGTGGCGGGGGCCTAGCTACGCCGGCGAGATGCCGACTCTCGGGTATGAGGTGCTGGACTGGATGGGCGAGATGCTCGCCGCTCCGGACCGTGCTGATTCTGAGCCGCTGGTTCTGACCCGGGAGCAGGCGCAGTTCATCTTGAACTTCTACGCGATCGATCCGCGCACGGGGAGGAGGCGGTATCGCCGTGGTGTGCTCTCTCGGCCGAAGGGGTGGGGAAAAGCCCGGTGCTCGCCGCCATCGCTTGCGCGGAGGCGCTGGCGGATGTCGTCCCTGACGGTTGGGATGCGGACGGCGAGCCGGTAGGGCGGCCGTGGGCGGACTTGCGGACGCCGTGGGTGCAGCTGGCGGCCGTGTCGGAGGACCAGACGCGTAACGCGTGGGCGCCGCTGCTGGAGATGCTCCGTGAGGGGCGGGCGTTGGACGAGTATCCGGGCCTGGAGCCTCTGGATACCTTCGTGAACCTGCCCAAGGGGCGCATCGAGTTCGTGACGAGCGCGGCCACGTCCCGGGAGGGCAACCGGCCGATCTTCTGCGTGCTCGACCAAACGGAGGAGTGGCGGCCGTCGAACGGCGGCGTGAAGCTCGCTGCGACGCTTCGGAGGAACCTCGGTAAGACGAACGGGACGAGCATCGAGTCGCCGAACGCCTATCTCCCTGGGGAGGGCAGCGTTGCGGAGGATTCGGCCGAGTACTGGAAGCGCATCGCTGAGGGCCGCGCGAAGGATGACGGTCTGCTGTACGACCACCGGGAGGCGGAAGCCGGCACGGATATGGCCGACCGGGAGTCTCTGCTGGCGGGCCTGCGGTTCGTGTACGGCGACTCCGCTGATTCGGCGGGCGGCTGGGTCGATCTGGACCGCATCGCAGCCGAGGTGTGGGACCCGTCGACGCATCCGCAGGATGCCCGGCGCTTCTACTTGAACCAGATCACGCACGCTTCCGACTCCTGGATTTCACAGCCCGAGTGGGCGGGAGTGGCGGCCGCGGACAAGCTGATCAGCGGTGGTGAGGAAGTCGTACTGGGCTTCGATGGTTCCCGCCGGCGGTCTCGGGGCGTGACGGACGCGACCGCGCTCGTGGGCTGCCGGGTGTCGGATGGCCACCTGTTCCTCCTGGGCTGCTGGGAGCAGCCGGACGGCCCTTTCGGTACGGACTGGCAGGTGCCGACGATCGAGGTTCTGTCGGCGGTCGAGGATGCCTTCCGCCGCTTCAAGGTTGTCGGCATGTATGCGGACCCGGCGAAGTGGGAGTCGCATGTGGCGACGTGGGAGGCGAAGCACGGCCGGCGCTTGAAGGTGAAGGCCACGATGCAGCACCCCATCGAGTGGTGGATGACGGGCGGGCGGTCGAGCTTGATCGTGCGGGCGTTGGAGAAGTTCCGGTCGAGTGTGGTGGACGGCGAGTTGACGCATGACGGGTCGAGTGTGCTGACGCGGCATGTGCTGAACGCTCGGCGACGGGAGTCCCGGTCGGGTATTCAGATCGCGAAGGAGCATCCGGAGTCGCCTCGAAAGATCGACGCCGCGGTGGCGGCTGTCCTCGCTTGGCAGTGCCGTGTTGATGCGGTTTCCAAGGGTCTCGGCAAGAAGCGGTCGCGCTCCGGGAGGGTGGTGGTGCTGCGATGACGACTCCCACTCTGCCTCTGATCGGCTTGTCGGATGACGAGAAGCAGACTCTGACGATGCTGCGGTCGGATCTGATGAATCAGCGGTTCCGCCTGGAGCTGTTGGACTCGTATTTCAACGGCGAGCAGCTGGTGCGTGATCTGGGGATCAGCATTCCGCCGCAGCTGAATGGGCTGCATACGGTCATCGGCTGGCCTCGGATCGGTGTGGAGGCGCTGGAGCAGCGCCTGGACCTGGAGGCGTTCCGGTGGGCGGACGGGTCGGATTCGTCGGATCTGAGCGAGATCGCCGAGGCGAACGACTTGTTCGACGAGTCGTCGCTGGCGCACTTGGACGCACTGACGTATGGCCGCGAGTATGTGACGGTCGGCTCGGCGGATGATGCGGATTTCCCTCCGCTGATCACGTTCGAGTCGCCTCTGGATATGACGCTCGATTGGGATGCGCGTCTGCGGGTGCCGAGGTTCGCGCTGCGGGAGTCGCTGGACAAGTTCGACTTCGGTCTGGATCCGGGCGAGCGGCTGATCAGCCTCTACATGCCGGACGAGACGATCTTTGCGGTCCAGGTGAATGACGGCTGGGAGGTTCTTGACCGGGACCAGCACCGCCTGGGCGTGCCGCCAGTGCTGCGGATGGCGAACCGCCAGCGCACTGCGGACCGGGTCGGGCACAGCGAGATCACGCCCGAGGTCATGAGCATCACCGATGCGGCGTGCCGCCGGCTGATGGGCATGGAGGTCGCGGCCGAGTTCTTCGGCGCCCCGCAGCGGTACATCCTCGGCGCCTCCGAGTCCGCCTTCCAGGACGCTGAGGGCAACGCCAAGTCGGCGTGGGAGACGTACATCGGCCGGGTGCTGGCGTTGGAGCGGGACGAGGACGGCAACACCCCGGAGGTGGGCCAGTTCACGGCGCATGACCCGTCGGGCCAGACGAAGATTCTGGACCTGTACGCCCGGATCATGGCGACACAGCTGGGTCTGCCGCCGCACATGTTGGGCTACACCAGCGACAACCCGGCGAGCGCGGACGCGATCCGTTCCTCGGAGGGGATGCTGGTCAAGAAGGCCGAGAGGCGCATCCGGCGCTTCGGGGCGACACACCGGGACGCGATGCGCCTCGCGCTGTGGGTGCGGGACGGCGAGCCGCCGGACCGGTCGCGGCGTATCGAGGCGGTGTGGCGGAACCCGGCGACACCGACTTTGGCGGCGCAGACGGATGCTGCGGTGAAGATGGTGCAGGCCGGCCTGTTGCCGAAGGACTCCGATGTGGCGCTGGAGATGGCGGGGCTCACGGAGGATCAGCGGCAGCGGGTGGCGGCCGAGCGGCGCCGGGCGCAGGGCCGGCAGTTGCTGGAGCGTCTGGCAGGGGCCGGCGTCGAGGAGGAGCCGGACCCGGATGTGGATCCGGAGGCGCCGGATGGCGACGAGGGTCTCTGACGGCGGCGTTTCGGCGGATCGTCAGCGGCGGGCGCAGCGCGGTTTGACGCGGATGCTGGTGCGGGACATGCGGGGACTGCGGCGCCTGATTGTTCCGTCGCGGCTGCAGGAGTCGGTGCCGGACTGGATTGTGGCGGTGCGCGCGCTGGTCGGTGAGTACGGGGCGGCGTCGGCGTCGCTGGCGGCGGACTACTACGAGGCGGAGCGTGTGGCGGCTCGGGTGACGGGCCGGTTCACGGTGCCGTTGTTGGATCCGCCGCCCGAGGGGAAGGTGGAGGCGTCGCTGCGTTGGGCGACGAAGGACGTCTGGGTGCGGGATCCGGATGATCCGGCGACGACGGACGCGCAGCGGGAGCCGCTCGATGTCCGGCTGGCGCAGGCGGAGAAGAAGGCCGAGGCGGTCGGGCAGAAACTGGTGGCCGACCAGGGCCGTGGCACTGTCCAGGAGGCGGTTCGGCGGGACCGGCAGGCGACGGCGTGGGCTCGCTCGGCGGCTTTGGGTGCGTGCGCGTTCTGCAAGTTGCTCGCGACCCGCGGTTCGGTCTACAAGCAGGACACAGCAGACTTCCGGGCTCATGACGGCTGCCATTGCGGCGTGGTCCCGGTGTTCAGGGGGCAGCGTTTCGAGCTGTCCGATAAGGCCAAGGAGTGGGAGCGGCTGTACCGCGAGTTCGCGGCGCCTCACTCGGGCGAGCAGCTCACCCGTTTCCGGCGGGCGCTCGCGGAGCACGGGCAGATGCCCGTTCTGTAATCCCGTGGCTGCCCTGGTGGTGGCCTTTCTCAGCCCCTGGAGGGCGAAACAGTCATGCCCGAAGAGACCCAGAGCGAGCAGCCCGTCGAGGAGCCGCAGGAGACGACCGCCCCGGAGGCGGAGGTCACCGAGGAGGAGCCGTTCGACCGGGCACGCGCAGAGGCCAAGATCAAGAAGGCCAATTCGGAGGCGGAGAACCTCCGTAAGCGGCTCAAGGAGCTCCAGCCGCTCGCCGCGAAGGCGAAGCAACTGGAGGACGCGCAGAAGTCGGAGCAGGAGCGGCTCACCGAGCAGCTCACGGCTGCCGAGGAGCGGGCTGCGAAAGCGGTCCGCACGGCGGTCGCCTCGAAGGTCGAGGCGCTCGCGTCGGCGGAGTTCGCCGACCCGGAGGACGCCGCGGGCGCCCTCGACCTCGCCGCGTATGTGGATGAGGACGGAGTTATCGACTCCGACGGCATCAAGCGGGATCTCGCCGAGCTCCTGAAGCGCAAGCCGCACTGGGCCAAGCCCTCCGACAGTGGTCCGCGCCGCCCGGCGCCGGATCGCACGCAGGGTTCCTCGGGCAACGGCAACAGATCATCTTCCGATCCTGGCGACATCTTCGCCGGACTCATGCAGCAGGCCCTGAAGGGCCACTGAGAGAGGTAGCCCTCCATGGTTGCTACAGCCCCCATCAAGCTTTCGGACGTCAATGCGACGTTCCTCCCGGCCACGCTCACCGGGCCGGTCTTCGAGAAGTCCGTCGAGCAGTCGGCGGTCATGTCGCTGTCGCGGCGGGTGCCGCTGGCGATGTCGGCGAACACGGCGGTCCCGGTGCCGCTGGACGTTCCGACGGCCGACTGGGTGGACCAGGCCGGCCGGAAGCCGCTGGGCACGGGCGGCGTCGACATCAAGCAGATGTCCGGCAAGAAGCTGGCCGTCCTCATCCCGGCGGCGATGGAGGTCGTGCAGTCCAATGCGGCGGGCCTGTGGACGCAGCTCCAGTCGGACCTGCCGACGGCTTTCTCCCGGGCGTTCGACCGGGCGACGATCCACGGCAAGACCATGAAGGGCGCCGTCGGCCCCTTCGCCGACTACCTGGCGATGACGACCAAGGCGGTCGCGCTGGGCACGGCGACGCAGGCCAACGGCGGCATCTGGAAGGACTTCGTCGACGGCATGGAGGACATCGTCGACGACGACTGGGACTACACCGGTACGGTCGCTGACCACCGGCTGCAGCCGAAGCTCCTCGGCGCGACGGACACCACTGGGCGTCCGATCTTCGTCGAGACCCGGGATTCGGGGACGGGCATGGCGACGGCGGGTTCTCTGATCGGCAACCCGCTGGCGTACTCCCGCAGCGTGTCGGGCAAGGTGCGGCGTCAGGTTACGAGCACGGACACGGGCCTGCGGGCGATCGGCGGCGACTGGTCGCAGACGGCGTTCGGTGTCGGCATGGACATCACGGTCAAGATCTCCCGTGAGGCGACGTACATCGACGAGGACGGCGGCGTGCACTCCGCGTTCCAGGAGAACCTGGTGCTCCTCCTCGCGGAGGCGTACTACGGGTTCGTGCTGGGCGACGCGGAGGCGTTCGTCAAGTACACCGGCACTCCGTCGGCGACCTGATGGGCGGGGCTGTCCCGGCTTCCGCGCCGGGCGGGACGGCCACCCCGCTGCGGATTGTGGCCCGTGTGCACGCGATGCCCCCGGAGCACAATGCGGGGGCGGAGCACATGCTCGTGGCGATGCTGCGGCCGTTGGCCGCCCGTGGTCACGAAGTGGAGGTGTGGCTGTCCCGGTACAGCAGGGCTCGCGAGGAGTACGAGTACCGGGGCATCCGGGTCGTGCCGCTGGAGGCTCGTCTGGATTTCGGGGCGGCGGTCCGGAGGGCCGACGTGCTGGTCTCGCATCTGGAGTGTGTGCCGTCGACGGCGGCGCTCACCCGTGGTTTCGGGAAGCCGCTGGTCGTCATCTGCCACAACACGCACAGGCCGACGTTCCGCAACATGGCCGGCGGCGGGACCGCGCTGGCGGTCTACAACTCGCTGTGGATGCAGGCCGAGGCGGAGCTGTTCTTCGCCGAATACCCGCGGGGAGTCCGGCCGGGCGCCGAGCTGGTCGTGCGGCCGCCGGTGGTCGCCGCGGACTATGCGACGAAGCCAGGCAAGGCCATCACTCTGGTCAACTGCTGCGAGGCCAAGGGCGGCCGGGTCTTCGAGGCTCTGGCCCGCCGGATGCCGGATCAGCAGTTCCTCGCGGTGCGCGGCGCCTACGGGGAGCAGATCCTCCCGGACCTGCCGAACGTGGAGATCGTCGAGCACGTGGACGGCCAGGACATGCGGGAGCGGGTGTACGGCCGCACGAAGGTGCTGCTGATGCCGTCCTCGTATGAGTCGTGGGGCCGGGCCGGTGCGGAGGCGCTCGCCTCGGGAATTCCCGTTGTCGCGCACCCGACACCGGGCCTGTGCGAGTCGCTGGGCGAAGCGGGCATCTTCGTGGACCGCACGGATGTGGACGGCTACGAGGCGGTGCTGCGGAAGCTCCTGGCGCCGGCCGAGTACCGGTTGGCGTCGAAGCGGGCGAAGGCCCGCTCGCTCGAGCTGGATCCGACGGTCGAGCTCGCGGCGTGGTGCGATGCGGTCGAGGGCCTGACCCGATAGGAGGCGACGGCGATGGTGTTCGTGGTCCCGACGGCTGAGCAGCTCGGGCTGTACCTGGGCATGGAGACGATCCAGGGCGACCGGGCTGATCTGCTGATCGCGCAGGCGGTGGCGCTGGCCGAGTCGGTGGTGAAGCCGTTGCCGGATCAGGCGACGGCTGTGGTGCTGTCGGTGGCCGGCCGGGCGTATGTGAATCCGCAGCAGGTGTCTTACGAGACGATCGGCCCGATGGCGGTGCAGCGGCCGTCGGGGTCGGGCGGCCTGTATATGACGAAGGCCGACAAGGCGGCGCTCAAGTCCCTGGCGGGGCGGGGTGGCGCGTTCACTGTGGATCCGACGCCGGCGACAGCGGATCCGTCGCCGACCTGGCCGATGGACGACTCCTACGGTCCGGGGCTCGAGTATGAGCCGGGCTGGGGCTGGGTCTGATGCCCGGCCCGTACTTGTTCGGGGAGACGGTGAGGGTCTTGCGCACTGGCGCCTCTCCGGGGCGTGATCCGCGCGGCCAGCCTCTCCCTGGCCTGGACGAGTCCTTCGATCTGGCGGGCTGTGTGGTCACGCCTCGCTCGGAGACTCCGCAGGTGGGTGGGGATCAGCAGCAGGCGCGGGACACGGTCGTCGTGGGGTGGACGGTGTATGCCCCGGCGGGCAGCGATGTCCGTACCACGGACGGGGTGATGGTCCGCGGCGTCCGCTGTGAGATCACGGGAGAGCCGGGTGACTGGGGACGTTCCCCGTTCACCGGCACGCCGGGACCGATCCAGTTCGCCGCGGACCGGGTCACGGGCTAACTGCGGGCCTGCTCCACGGCGGCCATGAGTTTGGTCGCACTGTCGTTGCTGCGGCGAGGGATGGACAGGCTGTGCGGGTCGGATTGCGGTGGGCGGCCGCCGGCCAGGATGCCTGTCGCTTCGTCGGCGGGTGCGCTGCCGGGCAGCACGAACTGCAGGTAGCCGTGGAAGAGGCGGGTGGCGGGCTTGAGCCGGGTGCCCGTCACATCGGCGGCCCGGAGACGGAATTCCTGCGGGCGCTGCCCGACGGCCCTCTTCGTGATGGTGATCCATTCGCCGTCGAAGCTGATGCTGCCCTGTACGCCTTTGACGTCCATGCCGGCCCCCTGAGTGAGTTGAGGAGGTCATGATGCCCGCACGCTTCAGGATGTCCAAGAGGGGCGTGGGCCAGCTGCTGCGGTCGCCGATGATCCAGGCGGAGGTGGTGCGCCGGGCCGAGGTCATCAAGGGCGTGGCGGAGGGGATCGCGCCCATCGAGAGCGGCACGTACAAGTCCTCCTTCTTCGTGCAGCCGGTGCCGCGCGGCGGGCGGCGCCGGGACCGTGCGGTCGCGATCGTCGGCAACCGGGCCCCCTACGCCGCTCATGTCGAGTACGGGACGGAGCGCGTCAGGGCTCACCACGTGCTGCTGCGGGCCGCGCAGGCGGGTGGCCGCTGATGGTCGACGTCGAGCTTGAGCTCATCGGCTGGCTGCAGCAGCGCCTCGGTGCCGATGTGGTCGTGCGCGATGAGACCGACAACAACCTGGCCAACGAGCTGCCCACAGTGCAGGTCGAAGGCGCCGGGGGCGACGACGACGGCTTCCGACTGGACCGGCCCCTCGTCGACATCAGCGTGTACGCGGCGACCCGCGGCGACGCGCTCGCCTTGGCCGGGCAGATCAAGACGCTGATCTTGCATCAGCTTCGCGGATCGACGACTGCGACCGCCGTGTTCGCCAAGACCGCAACCGTGTCGCTACCCGCTGTCCGCCCATACGAGAACACCGCGCTGCGTCGCGTCGGTGCGACCTACGAAATCTACTGCCACCCGGTCTCCTGACCGGCCTGGGCCCGCGCCGGACCCTCAACCCCCCGCCCGTGCGCGGGCTTCTTCCATGTCTGGAGACAAATCATGGTTTCAATCACCCGCGCCAGCGATCTCACGATGGTCGGGGCGAATGGAGGAGCGTGGGTGTCGCCCGTCGGCACTCCCGCTCTGGACTCGCCGCTGACGCACCCCACCGACCCGTGGGCGGCGCTCGGCGCGATCTCCGACGACGGCCTCGTCAACGGCTGGGACGAGGACTCCGAGGCGTTCACCCCGTGGGGCCTCACGAGCCCGTTTCGCACGCAGATCACCCAGTCGGTGCGCACGTTCAGCGCCACGATGTGGGAGACGTCCCGCCTGTCGGTCATGTCGCTGCACTACCGCATCGACGAGGCGGACCTCGTGGCGGACGGCTCCGGCATCACCAAGTTCGCGGAGACCGCATCGCCCGTGCCGGACCGCCGCGCGTTCTGGTTCCTCGTCGTCGACGGCGACAACTACCGCGGCTTCTACGTGCCCGAGGGCGAGATCAGCGAGCGCTCCGACGTCACGTACAAGCAGGACGAAATCTCGGGCTTCGAGTGGACCATCACCACGTACCCGGACGCCGCCGGCAACACCGTCTACCACGTCGACAAGATCCCGGTCACTCCGGCGGATCCGCTGTCCTGAGCCGGATGGGCGGGCCACTCTGCTGGCGCGGGCCGGGCCCGCCCATCCTTCAACCCCCTTTGCCCGCGCCATGAACGAGGAGGCCCGCGCCATGACCGCAGCCCGCAAGACCGAGCCCACGCCTGCCGACGCCCTGGAGACCGAGGCGGAGCAGGAAGAGATCAGCCCCTACGTGCCGATACCGATGTCCGGCCTCGACGACGTCACGAAGGAACTGCGGGCGCTGCCCGCCACCCGCTGGCGCGCGTCCGCTCTGCGGCTCCTGCGCACCGGTGACTTCGACGGTTTCATGGGCTCCATCGTCCACGAGGACGACTACGACACCTACGTCGACCTGGACCCGGACCAGGAGCAGATCGGCGAGTTCGCCGACGCCTGCGCCGAGGCCGGAGCCGAGCCTCTGGGAAAGTCCAGTGGACCCAAGCGGTCCTCGAGGAGCACGCGGAGGCGATAGAGGCCGACCTCCTCGAGCGGGGCATCGACGTCCGGGACGTGCACCGTGGCCGGATGACGTGGCGCCGCCTGCGGGTCCTCATCCAGCACCTGCCGCCCGAGTCGCACACGATGACGGCGCTCCGCAACGCCCTGCCGGCGGACGAGTACGAGCGGCAGGCGGAGGGCGGGGAGCCGGAGCGGGGCCGCTGGTCGGTGGAGATGCAGATGCTGGCCGGCATCACGGACAGCCTGCGGCGACTGGAGTACATCCTCCTCGTCGCCAACTCCAGCGGTAAGGGCCCGAAGGTCAAGAAACCTGAGCCGATGCGCCGGCCGGGCGTGAGCGGTGCGGCGAAGAAGTCGGCGCTCACCGAGCAGAGCGCGAACACCCTCTTCCAGCTCATCAACGGCGGCGCGGCCTGACGCGCGGGAGGAGGCTCTCGTGGCGATCCAGGTCGGCTCTGTCGAGGTCGATGTCGTCCCCAACACCAGAGGGATATACACCGCGCTCCGGGCCGGGCTGGTGCCGGCAGCGACGCGGGCGGGCGAGGACGCGGGAAACGCCGCGGGTCGCTCGTTCGGGCCGGCGATGCGGTCGGAGGTCGGCAACGTCGGCCTCCAGATCGGCCAGCAGATCGGTCGGCAGATCGCGGCCAGCATCACCGCTGAGATCCGTGGCGCGATGCGGGACGGCATCACTCAGGGCGGCCGTCAGGCGCGGGCATCCGCCGTCCGTCAGGGCGACCAGACGGGCGGCGCTTTCTCGCGCGCCTTGAAGACGAGGCTCGAGGCGGCTTTCCGCTCCCTGCCGAAAATCAACATCGACGCGAACACCTCCGAAGCGGACGCGGACCTGCAAGCTCTGCGGGTCCGCATGGAGACCCTGGCGAACCAGCGGATCGGCATCGACATTGATGCCGCCGCGGCGAAGGCCGAGATCAAGCTGATCGAGGCGGAGCTGACGCGGCTCGGCGCCTCCCACCCGAACGTGCAGGTCCGCGCCGATACGGCCGCGGCGCGGGCGGAGCTCGCCGCGGTGCGCGCGCAGATGGCCGCGATCGACGGGAACCGGGTCCGTGTCGACGTCGACACGTCCGGCGCCCGCTCGGCGATTCTGCAGCTGACGGTGGCCCTCGCTGGTGTGGCGCTCCTTCCCGCCATCCCCGTGCTGGCCGCTGGCATCGGGTCCATCGCGTCGGCCGCCGTGTCGGCGTCGGTGGGCGTGGGCGCGCTGACCGCGGTCGCTGTCCCGGCGTTCCTCGACATCGGCAAGGCGCTGCAGGCGCAGAAGGCCGCGCAGGAGGCGACGACGACGGCCACTGGCCAGGGCGCCTCGCGGGCTCTGCAGATGGCGGGCGCCCAGCAGGCCCTGGCGGCGGCTCACCGGAACGCGTCCCGGCAGATCGGCCAGGCGGAGCAGGCCATCGGCGACGCGGTGCGCTCGTCGGCGGAGGCGAACCGGCAGGCCGCCCAGCAGGTGACGTCGGCGAAGAGGGCTCTGGCGTCCGCGGTCGAGCAGGCCGCGGACCGGCAGCAGGACGCGGTGGAACGGGTCGCGCAGGCGGAGGAGTCTCTCGCCGATGCGCAGCGCACCGCCCGGCAGGCACAGCAGGATCTGACGCAGGCGCGCCGTGATGCGGCGCAGGAGCTCGCCGACCTCGCGGACCAGTTGGCGAACGCTCAGCTGTCCGAGCGGGATGCGGTCCTGGACGTCCAGGAGGCGCGGGCCGGCTTGCAGGCGGTGCAGGCCAAGGGCGCGTCGGCGTCTCTGCTGGAGCAGCAGCGCGCCCAGCTGGCCTACGACCGGGCTGTGCAGCGGTTGAAGGAGCAGCAGGCCGAGACGAAGTCCCTGTCGTCGGAGAAGAAGGCCGCGGACAAGGCGGGCGTTGAGGGCTCGGACCTTGTGAAGGCGGCGCAGGAGCGCATCGCCGAGGCGGAGAAGGGTGTCGCCGACCAGGGTAGGCAGTTGGCGAAGGCCCGGGACGATGCGGCCCGGCAGCAGATCCAGAACTCCCAGGACATTGCGGAGGCGCAGGGGAAGGTCGCCGAGTCGCAGCGCAACGTCAGCAAGGTGCAGGCGGACGGCGCCCGGTCGGTGCAGCGCGCCCAGGAGTCGCTGGCCGTGGCCCAGCAGTCTGCGGCTGATTCGATCGCCTCTGCTCAGCGTCAGGTTGCCTCCGCGTCGCAGTCTGCGGCCGGGGGAGTGAATCAGGCTGCCCTGGCGCAGGCGAAGTATCAGGCGGCTCTGGCGAAGATGACGCCCGCGGCCCGGGACACGTTCAATGCTTTCACGTCGCTGCGGACGGCGTTCTCCGCTTGGTCGCGGAGTCTGCAGCCCACGGTGATGCCGATCTTCACGCGGGCTCTGATCGGCCTGAAGAACAGCCTGCCGGGGTTGACGCCGTTCGTGGAGGCCGCGGCGCGTGCGATCGGCGAGTTGCAGGACCGGGCGTCGCGCGGATTCAAGAGCCCGTGGTGGCTGCAGTTCAAGAAGGATCTGGCGGGCTCGATCGAGCCCGCGATCGTCGGCATGGGCGTTTCCTTCGGCCGGATCTTCAAGGGCATGGCCGGCATCGTGCAGGCCTTCTTCCCGCACATGGACTCGATCAGCAGCCGGATGCAGGAGATCACCGGCCGGTTCGCGAACTGGGGCACCGGCCTGAAGGGCAGCCCGGCGTTCGAGCGGTTCCTGGCCTACAGCGCGGACATGGCGCCGAAGCTGGGCCGGGCCCTGGGTGGCATCGGCTCGGCGTTCATGGAGGTCAGCCGTGCCCTGTCGCCGCTGTCGGGTCCGGTGCTGCAGGTGCTGGGCGCGATGGCCCTGGGTGTCGCGTCGATCGCGGAGAACCTGCCGTGGCTGATCCAGCTGCTCTACGCGGTGTGGATCGCGACGAAGCTGTGGACGCTGGCGATGATCGCGTTCAACCTCGTGATGAGCGCGAACCCGATCACGCTCATCATCATCGGGATTGTCGCGCTGGTCGCAGCGGTCGTCTACGCGTACAAGAACTTCGCGTGGTTCCGGGACCTGGTACAGACGGTGTGGGGTGCGATCCAGACGGCGGCCCTGTGGGCGTGGAACAACGCGCTGAAGCCCGCCTTCGACGGCATCAAGGCGGCGTTGTCGGCGGTGGGCGCGGCCGCGTCGTGGCTGTGGAACACGGTCCTCAAGCCCGTTTTCAACTTCATCTCGACGGCGGCCCGCATCCTCGCGACGCTGCTGCTGACGATCGTTTTCACCCCGATCTACCTGGCTTTCAAGCTCGTGGGCGCTATCGCCTCGTGGCTGTGGAAGAACGCGATCGGCCCGGCTTTCCGGGGAATCGCGGCGGTCGCCCTGTGGGTGTGGAACAAGGGCATCAAGCCCAGCTTCGACAAGATCCGGCAGGGAATCGGCTGGGTCGGCGACAAGCTGAAATGGCTGTGGAACACCATCTTCCGGCCCGTGTTCAACTTCATCGCCGACAAGGTGAAGTGGGTGTGGAACAACGGCATCAAGCCCAGCTTCGATCTGCTGAAGAAGGGCATCGGGTTCGTCGGCGACAAGGCCACCTGGCTGTGGGAGAAGGGCATCCGCCCGGTCTTCAACTTCATCTCGGACAAGGCCGACTGGCTGTGGGGCAAGGCATTGAAGCCCGCATTCGACCTCATGAAGAAGGGCATCAAGGCGGTCGGCAATTCCTTCGAGGACGCGAAGGACTTCATCAAGAAGGCCTGGGACAAGGTCCAGGACATTGCGGAGAAGCCCGTCCGCTTCATCATCAACACCGTCTACAACAAGGGTATTGTCCCCGTCTGGAATAAGATCGCGGATGCTTTCGGTGCTTCGCCGTTGAAGAAGATGGACATCGGCGGCTGGGAGAGCGGCGGCATTCTCCCCGGCTACACGCCGGGCCGTGACCCGCACCAGTTCGTGTCGCCGACGGGCGGGCGGCTCGCCCTGTCCGGCGGTGAGGCCATCATGCGCCCGGAGTGGACTCGCGCGGTCGGCTCCGGCTTCGTCAACAGCATGAACCGGATCGCGTCGAGCCGCGGGGCGACGGGCGTGAAGGCGGCCTTGGCGCCGACGCTGGGCGGCAATCCGTCCACGTCGCAGCAGTTCGCGGACGGCGGGATCTTCTCGTGGATCGGGAAGAAGGCGGCGGGCGCGGGCTCCACCGTGTGGGACGCGGTGAAGAAGGGTGCCTCGTGGCTGAAGGACGGCCTCGAGTCGTCGGCACGGTCGGGCGTCAAGCACGTCGTCGACCCGCTGATGGCCAAGTTCCCGGGCGCCGACACCGGTTTCGGGAAAATGGTCCGCAGAATTCCGACGAAGATCCTCGATTCGCTGTTCGGCTTCTCGAAGAAAGCGGACGACAAGGGCGCCGGCGGTCTCGGTGGCCCGCGAATACAGCGTGCCACGAAGTGGGCGCGCACCCAGCACGGCAAGCGGTACCAGTGGGGCGGCAACGGCAACCCGTCCTGGGACTGCTCCGGTTTCCTCTCCGCCATTGAGTCCGTCATCCGGGGGCAGAAGCCGCACCGCCGCTGGGCGACGATGGCATTCCGGGGCCGCAATGCCCCGCCCGGATGGAAGTTGAACGCCAAGTCGCCGTTCCAGATCGGCATCACGAACGCGGGTGTCGGTCACACCGCGGGCACCATCGGGAAGACGAATGTGGAGTCCCGTGGCGGCGACGGAGTTGTGGTGGGGAGGCGGGCTCGCAGCTACAACGCCGGGCTGTTCACTCACCGCTACGGATTCGAGCCCGGCAAATATGACTCCGGCGGCTACCTCCAGCCGGGAATGAACCTGGCGTACAACGGCACGGGCCGGCCGGAGCCGGTATTCACGAGCAGTCAGGCCGCCGGCCTGGCGCGCATGGCGTCGGCCCCGGCGGGCGGCGGGTCGCTGGACGGGGCGCGTCTGCGCCTGGCGGTCGGCGACCGGGAGTTCGACGCGTACATCGAGGAGCTGGCGGATGGCCGGGTCGCGGTTCGTGACCGGCAGCTGGTGGACACCCTGCGGGCGGGAAGGAGGGGCTGACCTGTGGCGATTCCGGGGAACATGCTGTCGCTGACCACGGAGATGGTCGACCCGAACACGTCCGGCTGGACGTCTCACCTGAACTGCACGCTGAAGCTGGGCGGCGGCGGCCGGAACGGCGACGGATGCCTTGAGTTGAAGAGTGCCGCGGCGGGCGAGATGCAGGCACGAACCGTGTCGTCGTATCCGGTGATCGAGGGCACCGTCTACCAGATACTGGCGGACGCGTCTGCCTCAGCGCAGCCCGAGCGGGTCGGTATCCGGTGGTTGGATGAGGCGAACGCCGAGATCAGTGTCACCTGGTCGCTGACGACGTCGACGGCTTCGGTGACGTGGCACCGGGTGGGCGTGGCGGGCGCCGCCCCGTCGGGGGCGGTCCGCGCGCAGGTGCTCTTGTCCGCGACGCCGACCGCGGCTGCCGTCGTGCACTACTTCGAGAACGTGTATCTCGGCCTGCCGGTTCGGGTCGCCGGCAATCTGGTGCCCTTCTCGGTCGAGCAGGCCGAGCTCGACACCATCCTGTGGACCGGGGAGACCAACGCCACCCTGTCCCGCGAGCTGCCGGCCGTGTCGTGGGGGTCGACGAACTACACGGCCGGCGGGCATGTGCTCGCTATCACCGCGGCGGCGGCCGGGGCGTTCGCGGCGAGCACGACCGGCCGGTTCCCGGCCACCGCGGGCATCGACTATCTCTCGATGTGCTACCTCAACCCGCCGGCGTCGGGCACCGCCGCGGCGTGGATCGAGCTGCGGTTCCATGACGAGGCGGGCGTGCAGCTCGCCGCGCACCGATCGCAGCTCGAATCGTCGGGCACGGGCTGGTACCGGCAGCGGGCGGCGGGCACCGCGCCTGCCGACACCGCTTCGTGCAGCGTCGCGGTGGGCCGGGATACCAGCAGCGCCGGACAGATGCTGCGGCTCGACGAGGTGTCGGTTCTCCCCAACCCGCTCATGGCTGAGCTGGGGACGGTCGTGCCGTATGCCGACTACAGCTTCGAGCAGGGCGTGGGCGCGTGGACGGTCGCCAGCGGTGTGGCCACCCTCGCCCGCACGACCCCGTGGGGCGCCCAGAGTTACTTCGGCAGCTACGCGCTGGCGATCACCTCTTCCACGGCCACGTCGAGCCGGATCCAATCGGCCCGGTACCCGGTCACCGAGCTTCAGTCGTGGCGCCCCAGGATCGTCACCAAGGTCGGCGCCGGAGGGTGGACGGTCGCGCCCGAGATCCGCTGGTTCGACGCCGCCGGGACGGAGCTATCCCTGTCCGGGACTCTCGCTCAGGCGGTCCCGGCGGACAGCAGCTGGTGGTCCGTCAGTGCCGACCTGGAGGCGCCCGCCGGGGCGGTGACCGCCCAGGTCGAGTACGTGCTGACAGCCACAGCCGTCTCCTCCACGCTCTACGCGGACGGGGTATCGCTGCAGCAGCTGCTGCCGCTGGTCGACACGGAAGCGCACGACGACCTCGGCATGGCGACACTGACGCTCCGCGAGCTGGACCCGGGCGACGCGATCACCGTCTACCGGGAGGTGGGCGGGCAGCGGACCCTGGTGCGCGGCCCTGACGGGCTCCTCGACGGCCAGGTCGTCACGAGCGAGATCATGGTCATCGAGGACTATGAGGCGCCGCTCGGCGTGCCCCTCCGGTACCGGATCGAGCTTCGCGGCGCGGGCGCGGTCATCCCGGACACGCGGGCATCCGGCCTGGCCACCATCGAGCCGGGCAGCATCAACGAGGCGTGGCTGAAGGACCCGTCCAACCCGCACCGGAACATGCGGGTCGTCATGGCGGCGACGCCCGTCTGGCAGCGGCCCATCCCGCAGGCTGCGTACCGTATTCGCGGCCGCCGCAACCCGGTCGTCCACTCCGATGTGCGCGGCGGGCTCGAGGGCGATCTCACCGTCTGGACCCGCAGCGACGCCGAAACCGAGGCCCTCAACTGGCTCCTCGACTCCGGGAACATCCTGCTGTGGCAGGTCGGGCCCAATCTCCACGAGACCGACATGTACATCAACGTCGGCGAAGTCGGCCTGCCGCGGCTCGTGCCGCGCGTGGACGAGGCGTGGCGCGTGTGGACCCTCCCGTCCACTCAGGTCGACATGCCCGCCACCGCCGGAGTCAACGGCAGCACGGGCCGCACCTGGCAGGACCTGCTGTCCGAGTTCGGCACCTGGGGCGACGTGGCAGCCGCCTACGCCACCTGGGAAGACGTGCTCCTCGGCAACCGGATCGGAGGCTGACGTCGTGTATCCGGTCAGCAGCCGCTTCCTGCCGGCCCTCGCCGAGCCCCACACGCCCGTCACCGAGGTCTACCTTTTCCGCACCGACGGATCCACGCTGCCGCTGGAGCACACCGGGGGGAGCGTGCCCGTCGACCGCGGGCAGGCCATCCGCCGCACCTGCACCGTCACCTCGGCGGATCTGTCCCTCATCCCGCGGACCGCCGCCCAGAAGCTCGACCTCTACGGCGGCCGGCTCCACATCCGGCGCGGCATCCGCTACGCCGACGGCACCAGCGAGACGGTGCCCCTGGGCGTTTTCCGACTGGACAGCATCGAAGGCGATCCCGACGAAGGCCCCGTCACTCTCACCGGCCAGGACCTGTCGGCTTGCGTCGCCGACGACAAATTCACCGCCCCGTACAAGGCGAGCGGCACAGCAGTCGGCGCGATCGCCGCACTCATCCAGCGGTCCCTCCCCGACGCCGTGGTCGTCAACCGCGCGACCGATGCCGCCATCGGGGCGCGGACCTTCGACATCGAAGCCGACCCGTGGGAAGGCGTGCAAGAGGTCGCCGCCGCCATCGGGGCCGAGGTGTACGCCGACCCTGATGGCATCTTCGTCATCGCCGCCCTGCCCGACCTGCTGACCACGGCCCCCGTGTGGACCGTGGACGCCGGCGAGCACGGCACGCTCATCTCCGCCGCGCGCGGCATGAGCAGCGCCGGGGTCCACAACGGCGTTCTCGCCCGCGGCGACAACACTTCCTCCGCGACCGCCCCCGTGTCCTGGTTGGCCGTGGACGAGGATCCGGACAGCCCCACCTACTGGTACGGGCCCTACGGGCGGCGGCCCGCGTTCTACTCCTCCAGCACGCTGACCACCGAAAACGCGTGCGCGCAGGCCGCGAACCTCAAGCTGAAAGCGGCCAGGGCGCCGAACGCGACCGGCGACATCTCCAGCCTGCCCAACCCCGCGCTGGAACCCGGCGACGTCCTGCGCGTCGTGTACGGCGACGG
Source organism: Streptomyces sp. (assembly GCA_003519485.1). Classification (GTDB taxonomy): domain Bacteria; phylum Actinomycetota; class Actinomycetes; order Streptomycetales; family Streptomycetaceae; genus Streptomyces. Next base: position 33,772 of record DOWQ01000313.1, read on the forward strand.
GGTCCGCGACCTCCACCAGGCCGCGAGCTTCACCGTGTCACTGGACCTCGGCGGCGAATTCCCCATCGCCACCATCTCCGCCAAGGAGGACGCGTGAGCAGCGGACTGAGCACCTCGCACACCAGCGTCCGGCGCCTCGCCGACGCCCTCATGACCGGCGGGGAAGAGCGGGCCGCGGCCTCACCTCGGGTCCGCGGCGCGGACTGGCGCCAAGCCGTCGTCGCCTCCGTACTGACGGATGGCACCGTCACCACCACCGACGGCATCACCGCCCGCCGGATGGACAGCTACCAGTACCCCGCCGCCGGCGACCTCATCATCATCAGCATCTCCAGCTCCGGCAGCTGGATCGCGGCCGGCCGCCTCGCACCCGCGACCGGCACCGGATGGCAGCTCCCCACTCTGCTCTCACCGTGGGTCGACTACGGCGGCGCCTACCAGCGGGTCCGCTACCGGCGCCAAGGCGGCGAAGCCGTCATCGAGGGCGTCGTGAAGACCACGGCGACAGTGTCCGGGACGGTCACCATCTTCACCCTTCCCGCCGGATACCGGCCCCCGCTCAACCTCGTCACGGCTCAGATGACGGGCGGCGACACTGCGCGCCAGGTGAACGTGCGCGACACCGGCGCCGTCGACGCGATGAGCCTGCCCGCGGGATCCCTCTCCTTCCTGTCCCTCAACCTTCGCTTCGCACTCTCTTAGGAGAACCTGTGCCCACCCAGGACAGCTACGGCCAGGGCATCAACATCGCGGCCCTCACCGACGCCCCGGACGCCGAGAAGCTCGTCAAGGGCATCACCGACGAGCTCGTGCCCCGCGCCAACATGCGCTTCGCGTCCGCCACCGAGCGCAACGCTACGATCACCTCGCCCGTCGCCGGGATGGAGGCGTGGCTGGAGGCCGAGGGGCTGAAGACCACCTACGACGGGTCGGCGTGGGTGGTCAGCGCATCCGGCACCAACGCGTGGACGACGGTCGGCCTCCCGGCCGGCTTCACCCACAACGGGAACAGCAACGGCGACTTCCAGTACCGGATCGTCAACCTCTTCGGCGAGGTGTCGATGATGCTGCGGGGCGCGGTCGGCGTCACCTACGCGGGCACGGACATCCCCAACGGCGGCGTCCTCAACACCGTGGCCTTGCCCGTCTCGGCCCGGCCTCTCAGTCTGCGCACCATCGTCGTGCCCTGCTCCGACGTCTCGTCGGTCCGTATCACCCTGAAGCTCGACATTCAGACCGGCGGCTTCCTCAAGATCTACGGCACCGGCGGCGGTGCCGAGGGCACGACGACCCCGCCGTGGATCGGATTCAACGGCTGCTTCACCAGCCTCTGACCTGCTCACCATTACCACCACGAACCCGACCGGCGGTGGCGTGCTGTACACCGAGGGCGGTGCCCTGAAATGGCGCGGCAGTGCCGGCACCGTCACCACCATCGCACCCGCCTGACATGCCCATCTGCCGCGCTTTCGAGGAGTTTCCTGTGGCTGTCCGTGTCTGCTCCCTGATCCGCAAGGTTGATCAGGTCATCCCCTCCGGGGGTTATCACATCGTCCGCTTCCCTTACGGCGACGCCGAATCCTACGACGCCCACGGCATGCACCAGGCTGACCCCACCGTGTCCGACTGGGATGAGGACGACCGGAGTGGGCTGATCTGGCCCACGGTGGACGGTTGGGCCGACCTGACAGCCAACCTGCACTGGGAAAGCGGGGACTACTCCGAGCTTCGAGACCGCTTCGTGCGTGACCCGCTGGGCGCGCCTGACTCCACTGGTACCGATCACCGGCCTCCGAGTCCCGGTATGCAGTGCTTCACGAAGCGGCATTCGATCTTCGTGCACCCGGGTACCCCGGTGTCGCTCCTCGTCGCGCACAACGACGGCAGGTCCCGGCGGCTGGTGCACGCCCAATTCAAGCTGGCCATCCACCCGACCACCTGAACGGAGGCCCTGATGGCTACTCCCCTGTCCGCGTCCCGGCAGCTCGCAGCGCTGAAGGCTGAGGGCTGCAAGGTTGTCGAGTACAAGTCCTGGCGCACGCACAACCGGAACCACAAGGGCCCGTGGGGTCCGGTGAACGGGGTGATGATCCACCACACCGTGACGTCCGGTACGGCCGCCTCGGTCCGCCTCTGCTACGACGGGTACAGCTCCCTCCCGGGCCCGCTGTGCCACACGGTGGGCGCGAAGGACGGCACGCTCTACATGGTCGGCAACGGCCGCGCCAACCACGCCGGGCTGGGCGACGACGACGTCCTCAAGGCGGTCATCGACGAACGCGAGCTGCCGCCGGACAACGAGGTGAACACCGACGGCAACCGGCACTTCTACGGCATCGAGCTGGTCAACCTCGGCGACGGCAAGGACCCGTGGCCGCCCGAGCAGGTCGATGCCGCGGCACGGTGGGCCGCCGCACTGTGCCGCGCCCACGGATGGAACGAACGGTCCGTCATCGGCCACCTCGAATGGCAGCCGGGGAAGATCGACCCCCGCGGCTTCACCATGAACACCTTCCGCACCCGCGTGAAAACCCTCCTCGCCAAGCCCGCCGGATGGCAGCCGACCAAGCCCGCCCCGACCCCGCAGGAGACCGACGTGCCGCACACCCTCGGCCGCTACGACACCACCGACCGGCCCCTCATCCCCGGCAAGTGGACGACCCTCACCATCGACGGCGTCGACCTCATCACCGGCGCCACCGCCTACCAGGCCATGGTGCAGCTCACCGCGACCGTGCCCGCCGGGGCCACTCTCCAGGGCCGCTTCTACCACCACCGGCCCGACGGATCCCGCTGGGACTCCGGCATCACCGAGCGCCTCGCCACCGCGGGGCACACCTTCGCCGACTTCCACAACGCGGGCAGCGTGAAGCCGGACGAGAAGGTCCGCTTCGAAGCCGCGTACTGGCCGGCCGACCCCGCCGACCAGAAGTCCATCACCGTCACCACCAGCCGCGCCCGCGGCCTGTACTGGAAGTGAGGCACCCCATGGCCACGCATGCCCCCATAGAAGCCAAGGTCAAATCGGCGACCGCGACCGCGTTCATCGTCGGCGCGCTGATCGAA